>JBAYQF010000046.1:0-9325 GCA_041677325.1 Methanoculleus sp. | reverse complement strand
GGCGAGTACTATGAACAGGTCTGCCCCGAATTCCTGGAGGGCATGCCCCCGGAGACGAGGGCGCATCTCTACAACACGACGATGCGCGGATACCATGATCTCGCTTCCGACAGGATGATATTCGTGCCCCCTGGAAAACAGGTCGCAATCGCCGTTGCTTCCCCGGTGCTCGTGGTCTGTGGAGTACCCATTCTCTTCTACAGCATCGGACTCCTGGCTCTCTTCGGTCTCGTCATCCTCGTTCTGCTCGCGGCGGTCGCTCTCGTCCTGGAGCGGGTTTGTAAGAAGAAGGAGTGACGCCTGGCTCCGGTGTCCCTTATGCGGTAACTCGCTCTGCGGTGCCTCGCACGCGCTTTCGGCCGGGGAATACCCCAATACCCTTTTTTCGGCAACCCCCTCCCGCGCCTCCGGTCGGGGATACCTGTATACCCTTCTTTAACACCCCTCACTCCGCCCGGTATTCAGTCGGAGAATACCCGTATGCCCTTTTTCGGCACCCCCCACCCCTCCGGCGCTCCTCCCCCGCCCCTCGGCCTTTGGGAGGCGTTTGAAGTCACGTTCCGCCTTCGGCGTGAAGATGACGCGCCAGGTCATTCAAGACCCTGTTCCCGTACGATCTCGTCAAGCGAGCGGTAACGCCCGGCCCGGATGTCTGCGATACCCTCCTCGATCCGCTGCAACGTCTCTTCGGAGAGCGGTTCCGGATCATACGCCATGTCCAGGAGGCGGTTCACCGTTTCATCGTAAGTCTCGCGAGGATGCGCCTTCACATCATCCAGGCGAGCCCTGGTCTCCGGTCGAAGCTGGATCGTCGTAACTATAGTGCTCTATGGAGTTGTATGGGTATTTATCGTATACGTCATGGCGCCCCCGCACGCCGCGCCGGACCCCGTGCACAGTAGAGGTACTCCTGCGCATACCCCGCGTACTCCCCGAAATGGTCCCGGCTAAACCGCCGTATCCGCTCGTACTCCGCCGGGGTGCAACCCTTCCCGGTAAGGCCGGGGAGGTAGATCTCCCCTACGATCCGGCGTATCCAGACATCGACCGGGAACGCTTCAAAGAACCCGAACGCAAAGAGGAGCACGCAATCCGCCGCTTTCGGCCCGATGCCCCGGAGGTGCATCAATTCCCGTCGCGCCTCCTCAAACGGGAGCGCGGCGATCCGCTTCGCCCAGCCGGGCTCCTCGCTTGCGAAACGAGCGGCCTCGCAGACGTAATCCGTCCGGTAGCCGAGTTTGCAGTCCCATAACTCCGTGCGCGAGACCCCCGCAAGCGCTTCCGGTTCCGGGAATGTGTACGTTCCGCTGAAAGGCCCGTCTATCGCTCTTCCGTAGCGTTCCGCCATCAGCGCGACCCGTCGCTTCACTGCCGGGATGTTCGTGTTCGTGGCGCAGAGGTAGGAGGCCAGGCACTCCCAGGGGTCTTGCCGAACAAGCCGGAGGCCCCTGCACTCCCGGATGGCGGCGCCGATCGCCGGATCGCGGTCGATCGATGCGAGGACGGCGGGGAGATCCTGGTCGAGCCGGAAGTAATCGCGGATGAATCCCTCATCCGCCCCCTCAAACGTGAGGAGAGAGCCGTCCTGCCGTATCCGGACGGCCCGGCCGTCAGCGACACCCTGCCACCACCCGCCCGCCCGCTCCCAGCGGAATGCCTGCCCGCAGGAGAGCGTCAGGTCGAGGTCGAACGGCTGATCCGGCCGGAGCACGATCGTCTTCATGGCCGGCCGAAAAAGAGGTGATTATTCTGCCTTCTCATCCTTCATCTGCTGGTAGACGCAGGACTGGACATCCTTGCCCAGTTTCCCGATCGCGTCCGCCCGGCACCGTGCACAGTGGCGCATCTGCTTGATGTAGGGTTCACACCGGTCCTGCATCTCCCGTTTCTCCCTCGTCGTCGGAGGGGTGATCTCGGCGAACTTGTACTGCGGGATGAGCGGAATGACGTTGAAGGTGAACGCTCCCATCTCCCCGACCTTCTTTGCTATCTCGGGGATGTGCTCGTCGTTGACCCCGGGGATGTAGACGGTATTGATCTTCACAAACATCTTTTTTGCAACCGCCATCTCGATCCCCTTCATCTGCTGGGCGAGGAGGAGCTCGGCCGCCTCGCGCCCGTGGTACTTCTTCCCCTGGTAATCGACCCAGGAGTAGATCTTCTCGCCGATCGCAGGATCGATGGCGTTGAGCGTGACCGTGACGTTCCCGACATCGTACTTCGCGAGTTCCTCGATCGACTCGGGAAGCATGAGACCGTTCGTGCTGATGCACATGATCAGGCGCGGGAACTCCTCGTGGATCAGCCTGAGCGCCTCGAACGTCTCCGGGTTTGCGAGCGGTTCCCCCGGCCCTGCTATCCCGACCACCTTCACATACGGGTACTCCCTGACGACGTTCCTGACGAGGTCGAGCGCCTCCTTCGGGGAGAGCACCTTGCTCGTCACGCCCGGCCGGCTCTCGTTCACGCAGTCGAAGTCCCGTATGCAGTAGTTGCACTGGATATTGCACTTCGGGGCGACGGGGACGTGGCATCGCCCGAAGGCGTGGCACGCTTTATCGGAGTAGCAGGGATGCTCGCTGATCTTGCGGAGCTGCTCCGGATCGTAAGGGACATCCCTGCCCTGGACCGTTGCGGTCCGATACTCGTCGGCCATATAACAGATCTATGTGCCGGTGGGTATTATATACTCATGGTTGCCGGTTTGCCCGGACGGGCGAGAAAAAAAATGGTGGGATCAGGCCGTCTGCCGGCCGAGATCGAACGGGAGGTGCTCCTTGCCGATCTCCCGCGTATCCCTCTCCGGCTCCATCCCAAACCGTTCTTCAGCGGCCTTCAGAATCCGGCCGAGCATCTCAGGGTATGTCAGACCGGCGTACTTTGCCATCCTGGCGAGGTGGCCGTCCCAGCACCAGCCCGGGTTCGGGTTGACCTCGAGGAGTTTCGGGTTGCCGTGCTCGTCGAGACGCCAGTCGAACCGGCAGTAGTCACGGCACTCCAGACGTTTGAAGAGGGCGAGACAGCACCGCACGACCATCTTCTCGGTCTCTTCGGGGAGATCCGCCGGTTTCGACGTGATCTTCCAGTACGGCGAGTCCGGGAGCCACTTCGCCTCGTAGCCGCAGATACGGGGGAGTTCAGGGGGGAGCGCGGAGTAGTCCTCCTCGGTGATCGGGAGCACCGTGCTGTACCCCGACGGGTTCCCGATGATGCCGACGCTGATATCCTTCCCCGTGAGGAACTCCTCGACGAGGAGCGAGTAGTCGTAGCCGAGCGTCATCCGGAGCGTGCCGATGATATCGGAGAGCTCCTCGATGTTGCGGGCGATGCTCTTTGCCGTTATGCCGTAGGAGGAGTCACCCGTGTTCGGCTTGACAATCGCCGGAAACTTCATGCCGGCATCGTAGGTGCGATCGCCGGGTGTGATGAAACAGGCCTCCGGCACCGGGATCCCCATCTCCTTTGCAACCCCGCGCACGAGCGATTTGTCGTAGCAGAACGCGAGCGACTGCGGGCCGGCTCCCGTGTAAGGTATCCCGTACATCTCAAGAAGCGCCGGCACATGAAGTTCTTTTTTCGGATCGTTGTTGAATCCCTCGTCGCAGAGGTTGAAGATGTAGTCCACCTTCCCCTTCAGCTTCGGGAGATCCTGGATCAGCGTATCGTGTTTGCAGAGGTAGGTGAACCGATAGCCGGGGAGTTCCCGTAGCGCCGCCTTCATCTGGTCGATGGTGTAGAAGTCGTCGTCATCGAACGTGCAGGAGGGTTTCAGGGCGTCGGGCTTGGACGGGTCGCCGAGGAGCACCGCGACGTGTTTTGCCTTTTCCCGGTTTTTCGTCCTCGTTGCCGACCACTCCTTCCTGACGTGCGCGGTGACGATGTGGCGGCGCTCCATCATGCCGAGATCCTGGTTGCGCTGCGACTCGGTCGCCATCTCGTGGAAAGCGATACCGGAGAACCCCGCCCGTTCCAGGAGCCGCCGGAGTTCCTCCGGGGTGTAGAGATGTTCGGCGTAGAACTGGTCGGCCACGACGCCTTTCTCGACGTCGGTGATGACCTCGCGGGATATCAGGCGCCGTCCGTCAAGCGAGAGTGATCTCTCACGGCAGACGAACATGCCGTCGTCGATCCACTCCCACGACCTCGGCTGGAAATGCTCGCGGAGGTACTCGCCGTCGGCGACGTCGAGGAGCACCCTCCCCCGGGGTTTGAGGATACGCCGGATCTCGGTGAGGACCCGCAGGTCCTCCTCGACGGAATCGAAGTAGCCGAAACTGTTTCCGAGGACGAGGACGACATCGTGGGTGTCGGTGCGGTATGGGAGCTTTCGGGCATCCCCCTCCCTGAATCGGACGGGGAGCCCCTCTTTCTTCGTGGTCGACCGCGCTCTCTGGATCAGGTAGTGCGACTGATCGAGTCCTTCGGCGTTGTAGCCCCTGCGTGCGAGTTCGAGGGTATGCCTGCCCTGGCCGCAGCAGAGGTCGAGGGCCTTCTCGTGGGGCTGGAGGTTCAGAATCCGGGTGATCCGGTCGATCTCTCTCCCGGTGATCCCCGGGTCGTCGACAACATCGCCGTCGGTCTTCAGGTAGAGGCGGTTGAAGATGTTTCTCCACCAATCGGGTTTTACGTGTTCTTCAAGGTTCGGAACAGGCCCTACGGTCCTTCTGTTCCGGTGTTTCTCCGTACGCCTGCTATCGGGCGGTTCATCGGTGCGGGCATCGTCGATCATGCCGGTCCACATCCCCTGGTTCCGTTTCCGGAATGGAACTGGCGTTCGGCAGATCTGCAAAAGAGAACGGTCATTGTGTACATAACTGGATGATCTCTCGGTAGGGTGGTGTCGATAAAAGCATTGCGCTGAAATTTGTCCGGTAGCGGGAAATGGCCGTAGTATGGGGAGATTTCACATCATGCGACCACCCGGCACGCACCCCCCTCATTTCCCGGGATGATTCTACCGCCCCGGATACCCGGGCCTCACCTATATATGCCGGAAGGTAGTCCTATGTGTGCAGACTATCTGCATGGTTGAGGTATATGGAAGAGAGATATCCCCGCAGGGGTCCCCGTTCATTCCAGGACTGCCCTCGTGAGTTCCACAAGGCGGTCTGTTCCGACTGCGGTAAAGCGTGCGAAGTTCCTTTCAAGCCGACTGAGGGCAGACCGGTTTATTGCCGTGACTGCCTCCCGAAGTACAGAAAGCCCCGATTCTAATCCCTTTTTTTGAGTGTGGCGTCACACGATGAGCCGTTTTTGCATCAACCCGGAGCAAGAGCGAAGACGATCGTTGTCGCCATCGCAATCCAGGCGAGGTTGGAGTGGTTCGTCGGCGAGAACGCCGGGAGTGTGATCGCCCGGTTGATGCCGACGACATACGTGAGCGGAAGGGCGAAGCACCGGACCGGTTCCGGGAGTCGGTCGAGCGGGAAGAACCTCCCCGAGAAGAGGAACGAGGGATAGTTCAGCGCATCGATGTTCGGCGTGATCGCCGTGAAACAGATCGCGATGCTCTCGCCTTTGTGCGCCGCGGGGCCGCCTGGCCGTATTCTTTTTCTCTAAAGAGAGCTCACCCTGGTAGTTCATGTGCGGAGTTGCAGCGATATCATGATCGATGATGCTGTGAGGATGGACGGGGTTGTCTCCCCTCCCCGGACCATATACGTCGGCCGGACGAGTTGTCATGGGCGGGGGGTCTTCGCCCGGAGGGATCTTGCAGCCGGTGAGTTGATCGAGGTCTGCCCCGTGATCGTGCTCGGGGGCGCGGATGAGCAGGGGCTCCTCGACCGGACGCACCTCTACAACTACTACTTCGCGTGGGGGGAGTGCGGGGACCTTGCTGCGGTGGCGCTGGGCTACGGGTCGCTCTACAACCACTCCTACCATGCGAACGCAATCCACATCTGCGACCATCTGCAGGGTGAGATCCGCATATCAGCCCACCGCCCCATCCTGAGGGGCGAGGAGATCACCATCAACTACGGCGGGCTGCCGGACTGCCCCGATCCTGTCTGGTTCGATACGGAGGGGGAATAAACCAGCCGTCGTGCCGACAAAGAATCCGCTCTCCAGGCACCGCGGTGCCGCCCACCTTCTCCGGGCAGTTCAAGGGAACCGGCTAAAATCTCCAGTGGAAATCAAGGGGTTCACACGATCCCCCAGTTTTCACTGAGATTCTCTCAATTATCTATATCGACAGCCGGCCCCGGTGACCGTTCCCGGGGCTGTGATGATCGCCCTGGATCGCCCTCCGGTTTGAATGATTCCAGGAAATCCGGGGATGCCGCCGTGGTTCTCCTGTGACCGCGGGGTGGTGTTTTGATCTGTGCGGATCTGCCGCGATGCAGGCGGCACTGTTGCACCTTGGGTACGGCCGGCGACGGAGGGTTGTGCCCCGGGAAGAACAAATCGCGCGTTGTACCCGGGTAAGTGATCGATATCCCGGGTTTTTCCGTATCTCCTCGGGTTGTTGCCTTTCAGTTTCGGTATATTTAATGTTTCGGATGTCTTTTTCTCAATCATGTGTGTACCGCAACCCCTGAAGATCGCTCTTGCCATCCTCATCCTGGCGATGTCGGCCGGATCTGCCGTGACCGCCATGCCCGCCGGGAACCTCGTCATCACGGAACCTTCCGTGAACGAGGCTGTTTTTGCCGAGATGCGGGATTTCTATGTCTACGGTCTCTTTCCTGCACCGCTCGACCATCCCGGGAACATCCGTGTCGTCCTGAAAGACGGCAACGGCACCGTCATCCGCACGGTGGCAAGCTGCGTCAACGAGACCGGCGTCACACCGGAGAGTTCGGTGGACATGAGCCTCGTTCCGGAGAAGTGGGGCGGTCTCCTTGCTCCCGACGTCATCACCGAGCCCGGGGGATTTGAGAACGGCAGCAACAAGGTGCTCGTGACCGGCACCTACTATCTTGCCCTGGTTCAGGGCGGCGTGACCCGGGGGATGGGGAGTTATACCGATGTCAGCAGCGGGAGGCTCGAGCCGATCGTGCGGGATCTGACCGCCGGAACCTATACGCTGGTCGTGGAGGGGTTGGACGGGGATCTCGCCGGAGAGCGGGTGGAAAGAGAGATCGTCTTCGGGGAGACTCACGCGTCCCTCGGCGTGTTCCGCCCCGAGTCGAACAAGCAGAGCGTGATCGGCTGGGCGGAGGAGAAGGCGCCGCCGCTCCGGGTCTATATCGACTGGTTCCCGGGATACTTCCGGAGCGGTGAGGGAGGGTACGAGATCCCGGACCGGTGGCAGGCAAACAACGCGATCGAGGTGGTGAACGGCCTTCCGGGGACGACGGTCGATACCGCCGCCGGCGCACAGAACGACTGCCTGATCTACAACGTCGGCAACACCTCCACGACCTTGCAGGTCGAACTTGCCGCAATCCTTATGCACGGCCTGGAGGACTCCGATTATACGACGTTCACGCACTACGACATCGGCGAGCCTTCGATCGCGTGGGTCAACCGGACGACATCAGCGGCAGAGTCGTTGGCCGGGAGGCTGGTGGCATACCCCGCCGATACTCGTATCGTTTACACCCGTGCGGAGATCACGGACGGGCCGGTGCGTGAAAACTTCTTCAGCATGGCCGGGAACGACAGCCGCAAGACCGTCGATACGACGCCGGAACAGGTGACGATCGTGCAGGGCGAGAACCTGACGTTTTATGGAGTGACCCGGCCGATTGCAACGACGTTGACGGACGCCGGGAGTGCCTGGCGCTACGTTCCCGACGACCAGATCCTGATGTATGTCTACGAGAACACGACGCTCGGGACGTTCACGTTTACCGACTGCCTGGTGCGGGAGTTCGAGGACGGGTACGTCGGGTATACCAACTACGAGTTCGGGCACGCGTTCACCGGGACTGCGGCGATGCCGCCGGGAACGTGGTTGCTCTCGGTGAGCGCTTACAACTCGACCGGCGCCCTCGTGGAGAAGACGAACAGAACGATCGAACTGGAGGTGACGGCGGCATCGCCGGATCTGCCCACGGTCATTGCAGTGGCGGCTCCCGCATCGACGCCTGCGCCGAGGGAAGCGCCCGGGTTCGGGGTTGTTCTGGTAGCAGCGGGGCTTCTAGTGGCGGTCGGGCTTCGGCGTGGGTGACCGCCGGGATCCGCAGCATGGGAACTGGCGGGGGGTTTGCGATCGTTCCGTGCCAAAAAATGGGTGGGATCAGTCGACAGTCTCAAGGTTGATCCCGAAACACCCCATGCAGAAGAGCTTGATGTCGTAGTCTGCCGTATCAGAGACGATCGCCGGGGTCTGCCGGACAACCCTGAAGATGGCGGCGGCGTCGGGCAGAACCGGGTCCATCGGGGCATCGATGTTCTTCTGGATGACGAGGCGTGTGGAGTCGCGGTTCGTGGCGTAGTAATCCTTGAACGCCGACCGCTTTTCCTCGGGGAAGACGACTCAGTCGGCCGCCTCGGCAACCGTTATGTCGTTCGGAACCCAGCCGTAGCCGGGGAGGTAGTACTCCGCCCGGAAGTGGCCACCGGGCGTCTCAGCTATGTTCATCTGCGCCCGGAGGTGCGGTTCGTCTCGTTCCCGACGATTTCCCTCGCCTTCATGTCTTCTTATAGGCGTGTAACGGATAATCCTCCCATCATCTGCCCGCCTCCTTCTTCAGGTATCGGAGGCAGTGTGGGTTGTGTGAAAAGTCCTGAAAATTCGTGCATGGGTGCTGGGGGTAATTCATAACGATAGGTGATAAATCAGGTATTGAGTCCAGATAATGGACATAACAATCTGTGTGCCGAGAGCACAACTTCATTGTAGTTGCCGTCCTATATAATTATTATCTCTCTCAGGAGATATTTTCTAAAAACTCTTTATCTCGAAAAACAGTGATGGGCTCGGCCGGATTCGGACCGGCGATCTCCGCCATGTCAAGGCGACGTCATAACCAGCTAGACCACGAGCCCCTGTCTGCCCGACGATCAATAAGGTTGGTGTTCCGGGTATAAAATTATTGCCACGCGCCAGAAACCGCTCCATCCCGCCCCCGCCGCACCGGTGGCCGGGGCGCAGCAAAAAAAGGAGGACGGTAGCCCGATCAGATCTCGGCGTGCTTCGCCGTGTGGATACCGTCGATCTTCTTGATCTCTTCCATTGCCTCGGCCGGAACCGCCGAATCGACCGTGAGGACCATCAGGGCTTCCTCGCCGGGTTTGTGGCGGCCCACCTGCATCCCCGCGATGTTCACGTTCGCCCGGCCGAGGATCGTCGCCGCCTTCCCGATGACGCCCGGCTTGTCGGTATGGCGGGATATGACCACATGGCCGGTCGGGGTCAGGTCGGTCATGTACCCGC
>JBAYQF010000045.1:0-9327 GCA_041677325.1 Methanoculleus sp. | reverse complement strand
CCGGAGCACCTTTCGCCGGACTTCCGCGAACTCTGCACTGGTGCGGTCGCGCGGGTGCGTCCAGGGGATATCGATGATCTCCTGGATGGATCCCGGCCGCGGGGAGAGGACGACGATCCTGGTCGCGAGGTAGACCGCCTCGTCGACGCTGTGGGTGACGAAGATGATCGTCTTCTTCGTCTGCTGCCAGAGGGAGAGGAGCTCTTTCTGCATCCTGTTCCGCGTTTGGGCGTCGAGCGCCCCGAACGGCTCATCCATGAGGAGGACGTCGGGATCGTTTGCAAGCGCCCTTGCGATCGCCACGCGCTGGCGCATACCGCCGGAGAGCTCATAGGGGTAGGCGTCGCGGAACTGGGAGAGGCCGACCATATCGATGTAGCGATCTGCTACTTCCCGGCGTTCGTCCTTCCCCATGCCCTTCATTTCAAGGCCGAAGGCGACGTTGTCGATCACCCTCCGCCAGGGAAAGAGGGAGTACTCCTGAAAGACCATCCCCCGTTTCGGGTCGGGGCCGGTGACCGGCCGGTCGTCGATGGTCACCTTCCCGATGGTCGCGGTCTCAAGCCCGGCAATGATCCGGAGGAGCGTCGTCTTCCCGCATCCCGACGGCCCGACCAGGCATATGAACTCCGTGTCGCCGATCTCCAGGTCGACGCCCGAGAGTGCCTGCGTTGCGGTGCCGTCCTCCTTCGGGAAGGCCTTATTGAGGTTTTGTATCGAGACCCCACTCATTTATGCCACCTCCCCCGCATGCCACCGCAGCAGTTTCTGGTCGACGTAGTTTCGGAATATGCGGTCGATAGCGAGGCCTGCGAACCCGAGGATCAACATGTAGACGACGACGTTGGGCATCTGGTGGAGGTAGTAGTTGTGCCAGAGCTGGTAGCCAAGGCCTGAACGGGAGACGCCGAACATCTCGGCGGCCACGAGACACATCCACCCGACACCCATTGCAATCCGGATCCCGGAGGCTATCGCCGGGACGGCGGCGGGGAGGGCGACGTGGCGGATCAGTTCAAACGATGTGTCGCACCCGAGCACCTTCCCCGCCTCGACGAAGACCTTCGGGATGGACCGGAACGCGGTGTATGTCGCGGTCAGGATCGGGAAGAACGCTCCTACGAAGATGACGAACCCCGCCGCCTGGGTGGTGAGTCCGAACCAGATGATAGCGAACGGGATCCAGGCGAGCGGCGGGATGGGGCGGAGGACCTCGATGATCGGGTCAAGGAAGAAGTCCGCAACCCGGAACCAGCCCATCAGGATCCCTATGGGAACGCCGAGGAGGAACGCCGCAAGGAGGCCTATCCCGAAATGCTGGAAACTCACCACGATATCGGCAACAAGGGTTCCGGATTCGAGGAGGTTTACAAAGGCAGCAGCAACGTCGGTGACGCTCGGAAGGATGAACGATCGCTTCACCACAAATTGGGCGACGATCTGCCAGATCACTGCTACGGTGATGAGCGATGCAATGCCGAGTAATCGTTTCTGTGTCTTTCTGTTCATGTCTTCTTGTCCCGTTGTCTGGTTGGTGCCGAAGCGGGATGAGAGAGGTTCATCCCGGATTATTCTCCAGTATTTCATCGGCACAAGAATAAAAGATACTTTTGGAGGGGAAAACGGATAGGGTTCCGGGGTTATGCCAGAGCCCTATCGTAGAACGAGAAATCAAAGAGGTCGTCCGCCGTGAGGGGGTTCGTGATGTAGCCGAGTTCATACTGGAGCTCGGTGTACTCCACGACCGATGGCGCGATGACGTGCGGGTCGGCTATCCAGGCACCGTCCCAGTCACGGAAGGATGCCTTCACGGTCTCGACGTTCTGTCCGGTCTTCTTTGCGTAGATGGATGCGGCCTCGTCGGGGTGGGCGAGGTTGTACTCCGTCCCCTTTATGTGGGTCTTCACGGCCTGCTCGACGACATCAGGATGATCGCGGATCAGCGTCCCGCTTGCGACCATGACGCAACAGGCGTGATTCTTCAGCATCTCGCCGGATTTCGCCACGGTTCTCCCTGTTCCCTCCGCTGCTATGATGGACGGGGAGGGGTGGGGCAGGAAGACGCCGTCGACCTGGCCGGCGGATATGGCGGTGGTGGCCGCGCCGGGGTCCATGGGAATGATGTTGACGCTTGCGGGGTCGACGCCGTTCTCCTCAAGCCATGACCGCAGGATGGTGTCCTGGATGGTTCCCGGCGGGAAGGTCGCGATCTTCTTCCCCACGAGGTCGGCGGGGGTCGAGTAGGGCACCTCG
Organism: Methanoculleus sp.; assembly: GCA_041677325.1. Lineage (GTDB taxonomy): Archaea > Halobacteriota > Methanomicrobia > Methanomicrobiales > Methanoculleaceae > Methanoculleus. The sequence goes on along the minus strand of JBAYQF010000045.1, from coordinate 7,074 downwards.
TTCCTGAGCACCAGGTCGGACCCTTGTGTCTGCACGGCTGCGACGATCTTTGCATCAAGGCCGCTGCTCACGGCCGCGATGAACGGGGCGGCGCCGACGAAGGCGATATCAAGGTCGCCGGCAAGCATCGCCTGCATCTCGGGAGCGCCGGTGCCGAACTCGTAGTCGGTCACCTTCGTGATGCCGAACGGTGCAAGGTCTTCCTGCCACCATCCTTTCTCCATCGCGGTGGTGTGGGAAACCTGGTGGGTGCTCGGCTGGTAGCCGATCCGCATATGCGTCACATCATCGGTGCCGGTGCATCCGCTTACAAACGTGAACGCCGCGACCAGGGCCACGGCCAGAAGAATTGCAGTAAGTGATCTCATTGGTCTCTCCATCCGTATGTGGATGTCTAATCTTCATGCTAACAGTATATAGTATTGTCGAAAATCAGGGAAATTGTTCTACTATTGTATCAATTTATACTCATTATTTGACCATATTGGGTGATTCGTTACCAGACGGAGAGAGCGTACCGCCCCTTTCCTCTCCGCCCCGATACGGGACGATGGCTCCTGTGTGAAAGGGCGGTGCGGCAAATCGCCGCATACCTCTTCTTCACCCCGTGCGTGGTTTTAATCACCCCGGGAGTCAAACAATACGGGTAGGATTGTTGATAGAATGCGTTCGGATCAGATTCGGCAGGGCCGTCTTGCCGGCGAGCGTTCGGCCGAGATCGAGCATTTCCTTGCTTCGATGGATGCCGACCGGTGGATTGCGGAAGCGGACCTTCTCGTGGATATGGCGCACCTCCTCGGCCTCTCGCGGCAGGGGATCATCGATGGGGCACCGGCACGCGCGCTGATGGCGGCGCTCCTCGACCTCCACGACAACGGCCTCCCGGCAGAGGCGTTCGATGAACGGTTCGAGGACATCCACGCCGGAAAAGAGGCTTACCTCATCAACCGGGTGGGCGAGGACTTCGGCGGCCGCCTCCACATGGGACGGTCACGAAACGACGAGGTCGCGACCTGCGTGAGGATCCGGCTCAAAGAGGAGATCCTCGCACTTGCCCGATCGCTTGCCGATCTGCGGGCAACCCTCCTCGATCTTGCCGTCCGCCATACGGAGACGGTGATGCCGGGCTTCACCCACCTCCAGCACGCCCAGCCCACGACGCTCGCCCACTACCTCCTCGCCTACGAACAGGCGTTTTCCCGCGATTCAGTCCGGCTTCGGGAGGCGTATGCCCGGGTGGACATATCGCCGCTCGGCTCGGCCGCGTTTGCTTCGACCGGGTTCCCCCTCGACCGCGACTACACCGCACGGCTCCTCGGGTTCTCCCGCCCGGCGCCAAATAGCATGGACGCGGTTGCCGCCCGCGATTTCGCGATCGAGGTGCTCGCCGATGCCTCGATCTGCATGGCGACGGCAAGCCGCCTCTGCGAGGAACTCGTCCTCTGGAGCACGGCGTTTGTCGGGTTCGTACGGCTCGACGACGCCTACTGCTCCTCCTCCTCGATCATGCCCCAGAAGAAGAATCCGGATGTGGCGGAGATCATGCGGGCGAAGGCAGGATCGGTCGCCGGTGCGCTTACCGCGGCGATAACGATCACGAAGGGCCTCCCGATGAGCTACAACCGCGACCTCCAGGAGTTGACCCCCCACCTCTGGCGCGGGGTCGAGGCCATCCGGCAGAGCATCCCGCTTCTGTCCGGCATGATCGGTTCTGCAGCGTTCGATACGGAACGGATGGTCGCCGAGGCGGGGAAAGGGTTCTCCACCGCGACGGAACTTGCCGATGTCCTTGTCAGGGAGTACGGTCTCCCCTTCCGCACCGCCCACCGGATCGTCGGGCGGGCGGTCCGGCACGGTTCGCTCGACCTTGCGACGCTCGAGGGCGCTGCACAGGAGGCCGCCGGTATATCGGTCGTCGGGCTCGGCGTCACGGAGGAGAAGATCGAGACCGTCCTCGACCCCCGTCACGCCGTTGCCGTGCGGGATATCGTCGGCGGCCCGGCACCGGCAGCAGTCGCCGCCCAGATCGACGAACAGAGAGACCTCCTCGCCCGCGACGCAGACTGGGCGGAGGAGACGGGTTCGGCACTATCGAGCGCATTCAAAGACCTTATCCTTGAAGCACGGAGGTTTACAGTATAATGGATACATTACAGACCGGCGACCTGGTGCGGTACGCAAACGGCGGAACCACGCTCACCGGGACCTACATCGCCGAACGGGACGGGATGGCCGTCGTCAAACTGGGGAGCGGCTACAACATCGGGGCATCGTTTGAGAAGATCGAACTCATTGAGCGCCCGGCCCGGCAGCCCGCAGCAGGGGCGGGTGTCGTCGTCCAGAACCCCGACCTCCCGGAACTTGCCATCATATCCACCGGCGGAACGATCGCAAGCAGGGCGGACTTTCGGACCGGCGCGGTGACAAGCCAGTTCTCGGCAAACGACATCCTCCGGGCGATCCCGGAACTCGGGGACGTCGCCCGCTACCGTGATCGCCAGATAGCAAGCATCCTCTCGGAGAACATGCAACCGGCGCTCTGGCGCGATCTCGCCCGGGCGATCTACGACGAGATCCAATCCGGCGTTGCCGGGGTGATCGTCACCCACGGCACCGACACGATGGCCTGTTCGGCCGCGGCGGTCCGGTTCATGCTCAAAACACCGGTTCCGGTCGTCTTCGTCGGGTCACAGCGGTCCGCCGACCGTCCGAGCTCCGACAATGCCATGAACGCCCTCTGCAGCGCCGCCGTCGCCGCCGGCGATCTCGGCGAGGTGGCGGTGGTGATGCATGCGACAACAAACGACGACCGCTGCGCCGTCCATCGGGCTACGAGGGTCCGTAAGATGCACACGTCCCGGCGCGATGCCTTCCAGAGCATGGGGATGGAGCCGCTCGGCTACGTCGACTACCCCTCGCTCTCCGTCACCCTCTCAGACGAGGCGGTCAGGCGGGGCGCCGAGGAGCCGGAACTTCACGATGCGATCGAGGAGCGGTGCGCCCTCCTCCACTTCTGCCCCGGGATGCCGTCTGCGGTCCTCGACGCCTTCGAGGGCTACGCCGGCCTGGTCATAGCGGGGACGGGGCTCGGACACGTGGCAACAGACTGGGTCCCGCGGCTCCAGGAGATGATCGAGGGCGGGACGACCGTCGTCATGACGTCACAGTGCCTGCACGGCCGGGTCTGCGACCGGGTCTATAACACGGGTCGTGACCTCCTCCGCATCGGCGTCGTCGAGGGAGAGGATATGCTCCCCGAGACGGCGCTCGTCAAACTGATGTGGGTGCTCGGGAACGAGCCCGATCCCGAACGGGCAAAGGAGATGATGGAGACCAATCTTGCGGGCGAGATCCGGCGGAGGTCGATCTCATGACGGACTACGAAAAACTCGGCCTCAAGGCCGGGATCGAGATCCACCAGCAGCTCGACACCGCCGAGAAACTCTTCTGCCGGTGTCCGACCCGCCTCCGCGACGTCTCCGAGCGGACGGGAGAGTTCTACCGCTACCTCCGGGCGACGGAGAGCGAACTCGGGGAGATCGACCGGGCGGCGCGGGAGGAGATGAAACTCGTCCGGAAGTTTTGCTACTATACCTACGACTCGGTCTGCCTGGCGGAGCACGACGAGGAGCCGCCGACGCCGATGAACCCCGAGGCGCTCGAGGTCTGCCTCACGCTAGCAAAGATGCTCGATATGACCCCGGTCGAGCAGGTGCACACAATGAGGAAACTCGTCATCGACGGCTCAAACACCAGCGGATTCCAGAGGACGGCGCTCGTCGCGCTCTCCGGCGCCCTTCCCGGTGGCTGCCGGGTCGAGACGATCTGTCTTGAGGAAGAGGCGGCGCAGCGGGTGGAAGGCGAGACCTTCTCCCTCGACCGCCTGGGGATCCCGCTCGTCGAGATCACCACCGCCCCCTGCATGCACACACCCGAGGCCGTCCAGGAGGTCGCGGCGCATATCGGGATGGTGCTCCGTTCCACCGGCCGGGTGAAGCGTGGGCTCGGGACGATCCGCCAGGACATCAACGTCTCCATAGCGGACGGCGCCCGGGTGGAGATCAAGGGTGTCCAGGAACTCGCCCTCATCGCTGAGGTGGTCCGGCGCGAGGTCGAGCGGCAGGTCGCCCTCATCGCCATCGCGGACGAACTCCGTGTGCGGTGCGCCCAGGTCGACCGCACCGTCACCGACGCCACCGCCCTCTTTGCCGATACGAAGTCTGCGATCTTGAAGAAGGCAAAGACCATCCTCGTCGTCCGGCTCTGTGGGTTTGCCGGGCTCGTCGGCCGCGAGATCCAGCCCGGCCGTCGGCTCGGGAGCGAGATGTCGGACTACGCGAAGAAGTGCGGCGTCGGCGGGATCTTCCACACCGACGAACTTCCCGCCTACGGCGTCACGGCGGATGAAGTGGCGCGCCTCCGGGATTTCGTCAGTGCCGCGGAGGAGGATTGCGTCGTCATCGTGGCGGCGAGCCGGGAACGGGCCGGCTGTGCGGCCGAACAGGTGATGCTCCGCGCGGAGATGGCCTTCTCCGGCGTTCCCGAGGAGACGCGAAAGATGCTTGAGGAGGGGAGTTCCGCCTATATGCGCCCCCTCCCGGGTGCTGCACGGATGTACCCCGAGACGGATGTCTTTTCGGTCATGATCGACGAGGAACTCTGGGAAGGCATCGAGATCCCCGAACTCCTCACCGACCGGGCGGCCCGGTTCGTCCGGGAGTTCGGTCTCGACGAGGCTCTGGCACGACAGGTGGCATTCTCTGAACGGCTGACGCTCTTCGAGGAGGCGGTTGCCGCCGGTGTCCGCCCAACCCTTGTGGCCCGGACGCTCCTTGCCACCTGCCGGGAGCTCGCCCGCGACGGCATCGATATCGACCGGGTGAGCGAGGAGGAGATCCTCACCCTCCTCTCGGCGATCGAGGCCGGACAGGCGGCAAAGGAGGCGATCCCTGACCTCCTCACCGAACTCGCCCGGACGGCCGGGAGCGCCGGGACGCCCCGCGAACGGGTGGATGCGGCGATCGGAAAGATGGCGCCCGCCGTCTCAGGGGCGGATGTCGAGGAGATCGTCCGACGGATCGTCACCGAGCGCGAGGCGTTCGCCCGCGAGAAGGGCATGGGCGCGCTCGGCCCCCTGATGGGCGTCGTCATGCAGGAACTCCGCGGGAGCGTCGACGGAAAGGTCGTCAGCGAGGCCCTCCGGCGCGAACTCAAGCGGCTCCTCTCCTGATGCCCTGCCCGGCCCCCCATCCCGGCCGGGTTACTTTTATCATCGGATCCGTGCATAAATATAAAGGAGTTTTATCATGGGAAAGACAGGCAGTGTTCAGTGGGCCCAGGTCAAGGGCGTCAAGGGGCAGATTCGACTCGTCCCTGCAAGTGAAGGTGAAGTGAAGAAACCCGGCCCAAACCAGCGGTTCAAGGCGATGGCGGCTATTCGGAGGCGCGAGAGCAGAGAAGGGCAGGACCAGCGTCGCGGCGGACGCGGCGGGCGTGGTGGACGTGGTCGCAGGGGCGGCGGCGCTCCGACGGCGGATGTACGGGTGCGCCGGGGCATACGCCGCGCGAAGGTTTCGGCTCTCGGGACCAAGCAGAAATCGAGATAACCCCTCTGCACTTCTCCTTTCAATACTTTTTATACTTGAGAGCTCCAGTATGTGGTATGGATCTCAAAACCGCCATCAAGACCTATCAGTTTGCCGAACGGGCAAAATCCGAACTGATTGTGGGGTCGCAGCTGACGACAGCCCTGATCCAGTTCCCGCTCCAGGAGAAGCCCGGCGGGAAACGGATGCTCCTGATGGTGCTCCAGTCCATTCGCTCGGAGCTTGAGTTTGCGTACGGGGATACGGAACAGCGTGAGTTTAAGAAGGCCGTCGAGCACCTCAGCGAGGCGATCAGCCTGGCGGAGAGCATGGATCTTGGGGCCGCGTCGGACCGGATGGCAAAAGCCGTCAGCGCTGCCACGACCGCCGCTCAGGCTGCGTGGGATACGCTCAAAGAACATGAACTCATCTGAATTCTTCCGTCTCCTGAGGGCGCGCTCGTCGGTCCGGGAGTACTCCGGAGAACCGCTCGATCCGGAGGATATCGATTACATCCTTGCTTGCGCGAGCACGGCGCCGAGCGCCGGCAACCGCGAGGCCTGGGATGTCGTCGTCGCCACCGACGATGATGTGAGGCTGGAACTCGCGTCTGCTGCCCTTGAACAGGTGCATATCCGCGAGGCTCCCGCCGTCTTCGTCGTCTGCGCGAATTACGTCAGGTCGATGTCGCACTACGGAGAACGGGGGATCCTCTACGCGCTCGAGGACGCCACGATCGCCTGCACCTATATGATGCTCGCCGCCCATGCCCGGGGCCTTCACTCGTGCTGGACGGGGGCGTTCGAGGAGAGCGAGGTCCGCGATCTTCTCGGTCTCCCGCAGCATATCCGCCCCGTCGCGCTCCTTGCGGTCGGGAAGGGGAGGCCGCCGCTCGAACCGATGGAGCGGATGCCGATCGAGGAGCACCTGCATCGCGAGACCTGGTAGGATACTAATAATATTTTTGGAGAGATTATGCCGGATTATTTGGTTACGCTTGAATCAGCGTGGATAATTAAAGATGTCAAGTCCATGGACGACGCCGTGAGCATCGCCATCAGCGAGGCCGGGAAACGGCTCAACCCCTCGGCGAAGTTCGTGGAGATCGAGGCGGGGATGATCGCCTGCCCCTTCTGTGAAGGGGAGTTGAACACCGCCCTCGTCGTTGCCGGCACCGCCCTTGTCGGGCTTGTGCTGCAGATGAAGGTCTTTCGTGCGGAGTCTGAAGAGCACGCGGCACGGATAGCAAAGTCGGTCATTGGAAAGGCGCTTCATGATGTGCCGCTGAAGGTCCAGGAAGTGCAGGAGCTATGATCTCCGTCGTCGGGCATACCGCCATCGACCATATCTTCCGGGTGCCGAAGCTCCCCGGGCGGCACAACTCGACCTACATCACCGGCCACGAGGTCTACTTCGGCGGCGGTGCGGCAAACATCGCGGCCGGGATTGCGATGCTCGGGGAGCAGTGCCGGTTGGTCTCTGCGGTCGG
>JBAYQF010000044.1:0-9631 GCA_041677325.1 Methanoculleus sp. | reverse complement strand
CGATCGACGACCTCGAACGGTTCGATCCGGACGGGTTCATATCCCGGCTGCTCGGGATGGGGGACTTAAAAGCCCTCGTCGAGCGGGCGGAGGAAGTGGTCGCGGGCGAGGACCTTGACGTCAACGCGATGCTCAAGGGGAAGTTCACGCTCCGGGACATGTACAAGCAGCTCGAGGCCCTGAACAAGATGGGGCCGCTCCGCCAGATCATGAGCATGCTCCCCCTCGGCGGCATGCAGATCCCCGACGACGCTTACGATATCACCAGCACGAAGATGCAGCGCTACAAGGTGATCATGGACTCGATGACAGCCCCGGAACTCGACGACCCGTCGGTGATCGGGAGTTCCCGGATCCACCGGATCGCCCGGGGAGCCGGGGTGACGCCCGACGATGTCCGCGACCTCATCAAGTATTACAAGATCATGCAGCGCGCTCTGAAGGGCATGCGGGGCATGGGCGGCGGCAAGTTCAACATGCAGCGCATGATGAAAAAGTTCGGCGGACCCGGTAAATGAAGCGGTTTGCCGTCGTGGGGCACCTTGCCACAACGAGCGGGGCATTCAGCCTCAACGATCTGCCCGGGAGCGGCGGAAGGATGGACGTCCTCTGCCGCTGCATCAACTCGGCGTTCTTTCTCTCGCACGACCTTCGGCGGGACGTCGAGTGTTACCTCATCCTCCTCGGGGGACCCGGCCCCGAGAAGACCGTTCTCTTCCGCGGCGACGAGGTGCGCTACCTCTCGCCGGACGAGCGGAGCAGTGCCGCCCTGATCAAGAAGGCGCTCTCGATCCCCTGCGGCGACGAGTTCAGGGAGTCGACGCCGGGGGTCTACGTCCGTCGCGGCGGGCTCTCCCGGCTGCTTGGCGAGATACCGTTTGCGGTTCTTGATGAGGCGGGAGAGGATATCCGGACGGCCACGGCGCTCCCGGAGGCTTATATCCTCTCCGACCATCATAACCTCACGGCCGAGGAGGAGGGGCTGGTCGAGGGTTACCCGCGCTACTCGGTAGGGCCGCGGTCGCTTCACGCCGATCACACTATCACCGTCCTCTTGAACGAGATGGACCGGAGGGAATCCTGATGGATATCATGGAAGAGGTAGAAGCAATCCTTGGATACGGCGAGACCTGCAACCACTGTCTCGGGCGGTTCTTCGGGAAGAGGTCGTTTGGACTGACGAACGAAGAACGCGGCCGGGCTCTCCGGATCACCCGCGAGCTTGCGGCAAACGAGCCGCACCACGAGCCCGATCCGGAGACGTGCTGGATATGCGGCGGTGCGCTCTCCCATACCGATGTATGGGCGAAGAGAGTCGTCGAGGCGCTTGCCGGCATCGAGTTCGAGACGTTCCTCATCGGGACGAAGGTGCCGCCGCTCGTCGCGGAGAGCGAGGAGATGGTCTGGAGCGACCTCTCGCTCCGCGATCCCGAGCCGCTGAAGGCCGAGATGAACCGGGAGGTCGGAAAAGCCGTCTCGACCCTCTCCGGGAAGACAGCCGACCTCAAGAAGCCCGATATCGTTGTGATCCTCGATCTCGCGGACGATTCGGTCGAGGTTCAGGTGAACCCCGTCTTCTTCACCGGCCGCTACCTGAAGTACGAGCGCGGCATCCCCCAGACCCACTGGGACTGCCGGGCGTGCCGGGGTGCGGGGTGCGAGAAGTGCGATTTCACGGGCAAACAGTATGCCGACTCCGTCGAAGAGCTGATCGGGAGGCCGGTGATCGAGATCTTCGATGCGGCAAACGCCGTCCTTCACGGCGCCGGCCGGGAGGATATCGATGCCCGGATGCTCGGATCCGGCCGACCCTTCGTGATGGAGGTCGAAGCACCGCGGAAGCGGTCGGTGGATCTTACAGCGCTCGAGGCGGAGATCAACCGGGACGCCGGCGGCCGGGTGGCGGTTCACCTCGACGGATGGGCGGATCGGAAGATGGTGCAAAGCCTTAAATCCGACAAAGCGCATAAAAAATACAGGATCCTGGTCGAGATCGACAGCCCTGTAACCCCAGATGAGTTCAGGGCAGCCCTCGATCAGCTAAAAGGTGTAACAATACAACAGCGCACCCCCCTGCGGGTGTCACACCGACGAGCGGATAAGGTTCGGGAACGGCAGGTCATCGATATCGGATGCACAGGCAGGCAGGACGACGGATACTGGGTGGAAGTCGTCGGCGAAGCGGGCCTCTACATCAAAGAATTGGTATCGGGAGACAACGGCAGAACCCAGCCCAGTCTTGCCCGGATCCTGGGGCGCGCCGCACATGTTGTCAGCCTCGATGTGATGCTGGTCGAAACAACAAGCGAGTATGGTGAGTAATCATGGCACATCACAATGGACCACGCAAGAAGACGCGGTATAAATTCAAGAAAGACCTCAGAAAACGCGGTATCCCCCCGGTCACCTCGATAATCCAGGATTTCGAGATCGGGCAGAAGGTACACGTCGTGGTCGAGCCGAGCATCCAGAAGGGCATGCCCCACCGGAGATTCCACGGAAAGACCGGCACGGTCATCGGGCAGCGCGGACGCGCATGGCTTCTTGAAGTCAGGGACGGAAATTCGATAAAACAGGTGATTGCGAGACCGCAACATCTAAAAGTGCAGAAAGTATAATCCTCAACAGTAGTGGTTGGCATGAAGGTAAAACGAGTTGTGAGTGAAGAGCGGATGCTGCTTCCCGAGTTGCGGGATACCCTTCTCACGGTGGAGGCGGCCCGGCTTGAGTCAGAAGAAGAGATGTCCTACGAGCTCCGTAAGAGCATCGAGCATGCCAACCAGCTTTCGAAAACATCTTCCGAGAGAGCCCGCGCTCTTGTCGCCGAGCTTCTGAAACTCGAGAAGATGAAGGAGGATATCGCCTACCGCATCGCAAACCTGATGCCGCGAACGCGGGACGAACTGCGGGCAATCTACGCTAAAGAACGGTTCAATCTTACGGCGGAAGAGCTGGACGAGATCCTCGACCTGGTAATGACCCACTTCTGATCGAAGGGGTGGTGCCGATGAAGACCGAGAGGAAAGAGGAGAACGCGATAGTCATTGATGTCCTCCCCATGGGATACGTGAGCGAGCCGCGTCAGGCCTATAAGCGCGAACCCATCGTCCAGGCAATCGGCCTGGACCAGTTCAAGTTGTTTGAACTCATCCCGAAGCAGGGTGCGGACATCCAGATGCACGACCGTGTCTACATCGGTGATGCGGATCGGGAGAAGATCGAGCGCGTCAAGCGGCGGATCAGCTACGAAGACCTGACGGCGACGGCGAGACTCGAGCTCCCGTTCGTGGTCGAACAGATCGTCCGCGAGAACGAGTCGCGGTTCGTTGACTACTTCAACAAGTCCGTCCCCATCACGCCGAAGTTCCACATGCTGCACCTGCTTCCCGGCATCGGGAAGAAACTGATGTGGGAGGTTCTCGAACAGCGCGAGAAGAAACCGTTTGAGAGCTTTGCCGATATCTCCGGGCGGATCAAGTCGCTCCCGCACCCGGACAGGATGATCATCAGCCGGATCCTTCGCGAGATCGAGGACCCGAACGAGAAGTATCACGTATTTACATCGAGATGAGTGCTCCGCGGGATCAGCACTTTCTCGTCGACCGGGGCGCCGTCGAGAAGATTGCCAATTTTGTCGATGTCTCCGGCAGGAGGGTGCTCGAGATCGGACCCGGCGAAGGGGTCCTCACTCATGCCCTTCTTGACCGGGATGCAACCGTCATAGCGGTAGAGATCGATCCGGCTCTCGTGGAGGAGCTCGAGATCGCCTTCGCCGACGAGATCGAGGAGGAACGTCTCCAGATCATCCGGGGAGATGCGGTGAAGGTGGATATCCCGCCATTCGATATCGTCGTTGCAAACCTCCCTTACTCCGCTTCTTCAAAGATCACGTTCCGACTGCTCGATATCGGCTTTGAAGCCGCCGTCCTGATGTACCAGAAGGAGTTTGCCCGGCGGATGATCGCGCCGCCGGGGACACCCGGTGTCGGACGGCTCTCGGTGATGGTGCAGACGTATGCGTCGGTAAAACCGCTCCTCGACCTCGGGCCGGGTTCGTTCCGCCCGAGGCCCCAGGTCCGCTCCTGGGTCGTCCGGATCACGCCGCACGATCCCCCATATCCGCTCGCGGATCGCCGGGTGTATGCCGATATGGTCAGGGTGCTCTTCTCGCACCGGCGTAAGACCGTCCGAAAAGGGCTCCGGAGCGGAAAAGGCACATTTGCGGATGAACGGATCGAGCATGCGATCGCCGAACTCCCCACCGAGCTCCTGCAACGCCGGCCTGAAGACCTGACGCTTGAAGAGTTCGCGCTGATCGCAAACACGCTTGCCGGGAGGTAGGGATGTTTCCCGACCAGGTCTACCCTCCCGCCGAGGACTCGTTCCTCCTCCTCCGGGCGGCGCTCCGGGAGGTCCGGGAGACCGACCGGGTGCTCGAGGTCGGGACCGGGAGCGGTTACGTCGCCGCCGGGCTCTCGGGCCGTGCGGCCGCCGTGGTCGCAACCGACATCAACCCCCACGCCGTCCGGTGCGCCCGCGCCCGGGGTCTCGCGGCGGTCAGGACCGATCTCTTCTCAGGACTCTCGGGGCCGTTCGATCTCATCCTCTTCAACCCGCCCTACCTTCCGACGGCTCCCGATGAGCGGATCGACGACTGGCTCGAGTACGCTCTCGACGGCGGGGCGACGGGAAGGGTCGTCATCGAACGGTTCATCGCCGATGCCGGGAGGGTGCTCTCTCCCTTCGGGCGGATCGTGCTCCTCGTCTCGTCGCTCTCGGGGCTCGACGAAGTCCGGGAACTCTTCGCCCGGGCGGGGTTCGTCTCGTTCGTCGTTGATACCGAGGTGCTCGAAGGCGAACGCCTCTACATCCTCCGTGCGGTGCGCGACCTCTGCCGGATGGGGGCGTGAGGCTCCCCTGGAAGGTTTTAACTTGCGGGGGCGAAGGGAGGCGGATCGAGAAGGATACGATGCAGGTGCTCCCCCCCCACCTTCCCTCATCGCCGAGGTAAACTCTTTCTAAAATCTTTGTATTTCTCAGAGTTCTTTTGAATTTTATCGAGAGTTATTCCCACTCGGATATATTTCGTTGTTCATCAGATCTAGGCACATAGTATGCCTGATTTCTACTGTTTGGCTTATCAGGAATTGTCAGAAACACCCTTTCCGCATTAACAAGTTCCCTTAAGCAATTTTTGGCCCAGGTCCGTGTCTTTCTAAACAAGAAACTGATCTCCGTAGCAGTAAATGAGCGGACTTTGCATACCTTGAATATCAGTTCCTCTCGTTTCTCCGGTGTAATTCTCTGCCCAAGGCCTTGAATCTCGTCTTGGAGGCTATCCGGAAGTAGTGATAATATACGATCTCTCTCCGATTCTATCTGGGTATCTTGTGTCCTTAACTGGGTAACTAAGTCAGATCTGAGACTATTTTCAGTTTCGATCTGGATACCTTGCACTCTTATTTGAGTATCTAAGCCTGTTTTTGGCTCCTTCTCCAAGCAACTGCTGGCCAGTGTATAATATGTTCCAGATCCGTGTGAGTGCTGCTCTAAAATACCGTATCCTCGGAGTTTCGTAAGGAGGTTACTCGCTTTTGGAGTATCATACCCCGTCAGTTTTCTACACGCCTCGTTTGAAACAGAGCCCTTATTTCTTGCAAAGACCAAAGTACGGGCTTCTTCTCCGGAGAGACCAAACTGATTAAACTGATTTAACCAGGCAAGTGCTGCTTCGTCCATTAACTGGTGAAGCGAAAGTGTTGCAACAAAGATATTGTCTGTTTTAGACGACATGAAGTGGGGCGGGGGAAGTTGGGCTTCTTGCATTCTACTCTGGACTTTTGCGATACCGGAACCCTTATTTTCCGCATATTCCGTTTCATGTAAAACGCTTGCAATCGTCTGATTCCGGCTCTGTGAACCCGGTGTACCGATGCGATCAATTGGTTTCAATGAGTATCCAGGGTTATGGAACTCAATTCTATCAGCAAATCGAACCACTAAAGTAGGTCCGGCTACCTGATAGTCACGGTGCATAACTGCATTCACAAGGACTTCACGAATTGCATCGTATGGAATTGCAGGTTTTTCCTCACGTGTTAAACTTCCTTTCGGGAATGAAAACTCTCGTTCCATGCTATCCATAATTGCAGCTTCCGCTTTCGGAAGAAGTGTCAATAAAGCTTCTCTCAACTCAATCGAGTAGTAGGTATCATCCATTTCGCCCCCCCAATCTCTTCCTTTGACCCGGACATAATCAAACCGCATCATTGAAAAATAACGCCTTAACACATTTTCATTCCCGAACAGGAGCAATCCCGCGATAGTTGGTCTTGAAATCCCGTCTATCTTCTCGACACAATGGAGGGCATCAAGCAGCTCCTCATCATTATAACGCAGTTCTGGTGCATTCGGATGCTTTTTTGCCCGCAGTTTCCGATACTCGCTTAATGCATTTGGATTTATGTCCGACATCGACGTTTGGGGAAGCACCGTCTCATCATACGGTCGGATATTCCGCAGTTGGAATAACTGGGCTAAATCATCCGGTGTGCATACCTGGTCTGTTGGCCCAACCCGAATATATGTTCCCTTATCTAGCCCTTGTTTCTTCATGAATATTGGTTTTAACCGCGCTTCTGCTTCTAGAACATGCACACAAACAACGGTTTTTCCTTCCAAAATCTCACTTTGAATGTTTGGGCGGATAATTTCATTAAACTTAGATGAACATTGGGTTGCTAAATCGCTCTGAAGTTTATCCGGATTACTAACACCCACAACGGTATATTTTGGGCTGGCGTTTTTATCCTCTTTGATGCCGAGGAGAAGATACCCTCCACCAAGTCCAACCGTATTTGCATAGGCACAAACTGTCTGCATCACAGAATTTCCGATCTCGTTGCCGAGTTTCACCTCTAGCCAGATATGCTCGTCTTTTTGCAGAAGTTGTTCCCATAATTCGTTAATATTCATATTGTATCTCCTGGGGCCCGATTCTAAGTTGGAATTCACTTGCATATGTTATGCTAGTAAATTCATATTATCTTTCCATATATCAGAGTGTTGCGCTCACAGAGATAACTATCAGTTAATACCTCATCGACTTGCCATCTCCAACAGCATGCCGCGGGTGAAAATGGTGGGAGTTCCCCTTCGCGCATCCATGGCCATAATCGCCCGGGTCAGGTCCGCACCGTGTAGCCGGCCCCGACCAGCACCTCGATCACCCGCCGGTCCCATGCGGCATCGTCGGGTTCGGCCCGGCGGTTGATCCGCTCCTCAAAGAGCCGGGTCAGCGCGGCATCCTCTGAGGCAAGGTGACGCCTGCCCATGATCCTTCCGGCTCGCTTCCCCGAACCGTCGAGGATGAGCAGGCGCCAGCAGCCGTAGTCCCGGCAGATTTCGGGGCGCGTCAGGTGAACGGTGCAGTATCCCTTCGCCGCCGCCGCATCATACCGGAAGAACGGGCATGCCTCCGGCCGCTCGGAAAAGACGCTTCTGTCGTCGAACAGGGCTATCTTGTCAGGATCGATCGACACTTCCGTCGTCTCGCCCGTATACTGGTTGCGGATCAGGAAACGGTAATTCCCGTAATCGGTATGGATCGTATGGACCAGGCCAAGGTGGCTGCAGCATTCGCCGCACTGGTTACACTCAAACGACAGAAGGCACCTCTTCCTGATCACCGTTAGTGGATGAACCTATTTGAATGCAGGCGGATCTCCGGTAACGCGCTATGAGACAACCGGTTGTCCGGGATTCCCCGGGTCTTTTGGGGTACGGCGGAGAGTGCGAGACGATGCGGGACCTCTCCCGGATGAAGCGTGAACAGTCCCGATATCTCATAATCCCGCCCGCCTCCCCCGGTTGCACGGCGGCCGGATCAAGAGCCGAAAATCCCTTAAATTTAAATTTAAGGAAAAAAACAACCGATGTAGGGAGTCAACCTTTATCATACTACACCCCATATAATAGGTGATATCTTGACAGCACAATATTCCAATAAACTCCTCACCGAAGGATCCGTCGGGAAGGGCCTCTGGATAGTCGCCCTTCCAATCATCATCAGCAACTTCCTTGCGACCATCCTTGAGGTAGTGGATATGTACTTCATCGGCCAGCTCGGCGACGTTCCGATAGCCGGCGGAGCGATGAGCGTATCCATCTTTATTGTGCTGACAACCGTGATCTTCGGGACCGTGACGGCGACGGCCGCATTCGTGTCGCGAGCGTATGGATCGGAGCGGTATGATCGCATCCCGGTGATCCTGCTCCATTCGCTCTACCTGGCATTCGGTTTTGCGGTGATCATCGCAATCATCGGTATGTTCTGGTCGCAGGATCTCCTCCTGCTCCTCGGGGCGGATCTCGAGGTTGCCGAAGTGGGAGCACGCTTCCTCTCCCCGATGCTGATGGGTTTGCTCATCTTCGTCGTCCTGATGATCATCACTACCGGGTTTCAGAGTACGGGGGATTCACGGACGCCGATGTATGTCATGATCGTGGTGAACATCGTAAACATCATCCTGAACCCGACACTGATCAGGGGGTTAGGCGGTTTTCCCGCATACGGAATAGCCGGATCGGCCTATGCATCCGTTGCCTCGCGTGCGGTCGGCGTGCTGCTCCTGCTCGGGGTGATCTACCTACTGCCGTCCAGGCGGAACGGGCCGGTCAGGTTCCCGAAGAAATTGACGTTTGAACCGCAGCTGCTCAAGGATATCGTGAGGGTCATGATACCGTCGGCCGTGCAGAGCGGGGTCCGGAGTTTTTCGTTCCTCGGGATGACCGCGATCGTGGCGCTCTACGGCACGGCGGCGATGGCGGCATACGGTATCTGCCAGCGCCTGGATATGCTGGGCCTGGTCTTCGTGATGGGGCTCTGCACGGGAGTCTCGGTGATGGTCGGCCAGAACCTGGGAGCAGGAAAAGTGGAGAGGGCTGAAAAAGCGGTCCGGATTGCGATGGTCGTGAATGCGGCATTCATGGCACTGGTGGGTATCCTGTACCTGATCTATGCAGAAGGACTCCTGACGTTCTTCGGCGCGACGGCGATGTCGCTTGTCGACGGCATTGAGTTCATGCAGATCGTCCCCCCGTCTTACTTTGTGATAGCAATGGCGATGACGATGGGATTTGCGATGAATGGCGCGGGGATGACAAAACCAGGCATGTACGCGGCTATTGCAGGGCAGTTGATCGTGCAGGTGGGTCTTGCTGCGCTCCTTGTGACGATGGATATGCCGCTCCATTACATCTGGTTTGCGGTGGTCTGCGGCGCCGTGGTGGTCTTCCTGATCGATCTCTTCTTCTACCGGCGGGGAGCCTGGAAGACGAAGAAACTGAATCTCGGCGGAGAGAATTGATCCGCTGAAATCCCGCTGATTTTTTTCCGACCGACCGCACATCGAGCATCGGGCGGTCCGGTTCATGCCGTGCAATCCGCTGCATACGGTAGTGCTCTAGCATATAATTGATAATCAATCTCGGCGGATTCAACTGAAAATTTTCATTATCGGGCTTCGATAAAGCCCTGTTCCGGTTTTCGCTCTTCTTTGACGAGGTTGATGCCGGATCCGGCCTGTTTTCGAGTTCGACCAATTCTGTCAAGCACATCCTTATGTCGTGG
>JBAYQF010000043.1:0-9643 GCA_041677325.1 Methanoculleus sp. | reverse complement strand
CCCCCTCCCCTTTCCCTGTAGATGTTATGCAGTTTGGCGCTCCGGCCGAAAGATCGATATATTCCCATACGGAGTAAGAAATCGCGGTTCACTCCCCGTCAGGTTCATATGTCCTCATTCCCTGAACGCGTACCCATGAGGAGATACCTCAACATCTGCGTAAACCCCGACATCCTCATTCCCTGAACGCGTACCCATGAGGCCGAGAGGCGCCCTCTGCTACGACCCCACACCCTTTCTGGGCCGCGAAGTTTTTGAGTTCGCCTATGCCCGAAACGTTCCACCACTGCGACGCTCAGATTCGTGAACTCGATAACGATGGTGCTCGAGATCGTTACAGCCGCCGCCTCATTCCTCCTTGATCCAGCCTTCCCGCACCCACCGCTCGTACCCATCCATCCGCCAGTCGCGGTTCGCTCGCACTATCCCGGCGAAGTACCTCCGATTTTTCGCCATTTCGGTCTCCTGATCGGGATAACGCGGCCGATCCCTGACGGCGAGGACGAGCCGCCTCCCGAGATCGTGCGCCGCCGCCTCAACCCGGTCGAGCGCCTCCGGATCATCATCAAATGTGACGCTCATCCCCCCGATCGTCGTCACCCCGAGGTAATTGAGCACGTGGTTGAGGTAGCCCGTGACCGCATCGCCCCCCGAGACCCGGGTGGTCGCGAGGCTACACCCGTATCTTCCGGCAAAGTCCTGGTAGCGCATCGCATCCGCCAACCGGTCGATGAAGACCTTCATCTGCCCGCTGACGTTGTCGACGTAGACCGGCGAGGCGAGCACCAGCCCGTCGGCATCCTGCATACGGTCATACGCGATGGAGTAGTCATCGGGGAAGATACATGTTCCGTCCAGGCTGCAGCTCTCGCAGGCGGTGCAGGGGGTGATCTGCAGGTCGGCGATATCGATGAGATCGATCTCGGAACCGGCCTCCTCTGCCCCGTCAAGCACAAACTGCACAAGTTTTCTTGTCCTGCTCCGCGCCCCCCGCGGGCTTCCTACAACTGCGGTTATCTTCATTCCTGTCTCACTTCCTCAAGGGAGCGTTGGCTCCGGTGCAGGAAAAAGGTGCGTAAATCGGAAAGTAGTTTATCCGCGGGACAGTGTGCGACATACTGCTCCGGCGGTTGTAAGGTTCGTGCTGTCATGTGCGGATCACGATGGACAGTGTAAATTCATCCGGATAGCAAATTACTGTCGGGTCACCAGGGCATACACCGGAATGATGTGCAGAACAGGCCTGTGCCCCGGTGACCCCACCCTTCACGGTTCGAAGTCCATCACGACGGCGGAGTGGTCGCTCAACCCCTGCCCCCGCAGGTCGTGGAGGTACCAGCACGCCGTAGGGTTGAGGCGCGCGGATGCGAAGATGTGGTCGTAGCGTTTGCACTTCGGCACATCCTCGGGCCCTCGGTCGGGGCACCAGCTGTACTCCCTCGCCTGGTAGCCATGCAGCCTCCGGAAGGCGTCGGGGAGGTCGTACTCCGCGAGGCCGGGGAGGACGTTCATCTCGGCGTTGTACCACCACCGTCTCGGGCGGCCGAGGTACTCGTCGCTCTCGGAGATCGTGGTGGTGTAGGTTTTGTCCGGTATGATATCCTGATAGAAAGGAACGATCGTCCCGTCCGGGAGTTCCGCCTCCGGGATATGGAGGTCACCGCAGAGGATCCGTGGTCGTGCAGATTGAACGGCAAGGTGCCGATATATCCCTACCAGCGTCTCGGCCTTGACGATCTCGTTTCTCCTGCTGCCTATCGCAGTCGGTATATGGGCGTTGTGAATCTCAAACCCGCCTGAGGGAGCGTTGACAACGGCGGAGACCACACGCTGCCTCCATGGGATATCGAAGTTGAGCGGGTTCAGCGGCGTGAGGGGATACCTGCTCGCGATCAGACATCCATATTCCTTTGCTTCGCCGGGAGGAGAGTACTGTTCTGAGAGCTGGGAGATGTTGTATGCAAACTGAAAAGGGTCGTTTGTACCCCGCGCACGGAGGTCGTTCAACCGCTCGGCCATGTAAGCCACCCGCGCGATCTCGACCAGCGCAAGGCTGTCAACAGAGTAGAGCAGTCCGTATTTCTCCAATTCTTCCCTGAAGAGCGGCAGTGTCCGGTCAGTCACTTCCTGAAAAGCGATGATATCAGGCGAGTGCTGGCAGACTGCTTCGACCTTCTTCTCCACGCTCTTGGGACCGGAGCGGAAGAGATCCACGTTCCATGATATAAGCCGCATGTACCCTGTACATGGGATGTTGGCACTCCTTGTTCATTAACTTACGGGGGTGAAGAGGGCGGAGCGGGAAGTCCCCGGTCGAGAGATCGGGAACGGGCGCTCCGCCGCCCTTCTTCACTTTCACCGCGCATGGATCGAGTATATCATTTCTTGGACTCATTATTTATTATCCATGCTCATCTCCTACAAGTATCGAGCGTATCCCGACGCAATCACCGAGACGCGGCTGAACGGTGTACTCGATACCTGTCGATGGCTCTATAACACGCTCCTTGAAGAATGCAACGCTGCACGCGAGAACGGATCATCCCTGACAATGCGAGGAATGCAAGCACGGATCGTCACGCTGAAAGAGGAGAACCCGTTTCTGAAGGACGTGTACTCCAAAGTCCTTCAGATGGTGAACTATGCCCTCTGGAGCAACATCCGTGCTCTTTCACAGACGAAGAAGAGAGGACGCAAGATCGGCAAACTCCGGTTCAAGAGCGCATCCCGGTATCGGACGCTCAATTACAACCAGTCCGGGTTCAAGATCGATCGAGAACACAGCACGATCACGTTCTCGAAGATCGGAACAATCCCGTTCACCATGCATCGACCCTACAGCGGGAAGGTGAAAGGCATCCTGATCACCCGTTCCGGTGATCGATGGTACGCCATCATCCAGGCAGAGCAGGAAGTTTCCAAACCGAAGAGGGAGGGACGATCGGTTGGGATCGATGTCGGATTGGATTCATTTGCGGTCGATAGCGATGGTATGGTGATCGAGAACCCCCGGTTCTATGAGCACTCACTCGACCGGATTAAGAAGTTGCAGCGGAGCGTTGCCCGGAAAAAGCGATTTTCACAGAATTGGAAGAAGGTAAAAAGGAACCTGGAGAAGGCGTATGACCACATCACGAACCAGAAGAACGATTTCCTGCACAAACTTTCCCGTCGGTACGTTGACGCTTATGCAACGATCTGCGTTGAAGACCTGAATATCAAGTATCTGAAAGGAAACGGCAAATCTCGCGGGCTCCGGAGAAGTATCCACAGTGCGTCGTGGGGGCGATTTTTTTCGTATCTTTCGTACAAGGCCGAAAGTGCTGGTACGAACTTCATTCAAATCGATCCCCGAGATACGACGCAGATGTGTTCGAACTGCGGGAGTATCGTGAAAAAGGATATCTCTGTGAGAGTTCACGAATGTCCATACTGCGGGTTTGTTGCCGATCGAGATTACAATGCTGCGGTGAATATTCACCGCGTGGGGATGGAACAGCCCTTCGAGCCTGTGGAGCCAAAACCTCTCCATCACATCTCTGTGGTGCAAGTGTTGACCATGAAACAGGAAGCCCCGCCCGAGAGCGCGGGGTAGTTCACTACATCGAGTTAGGAATGATTTCCCGGGTGATTATACCGGACGGGGTCACCCGCTTCGCCGCTCAGGCCCAATCCCGTGTTCTGCGCAGTGTTTATCGATGGCGTCGAGGAACCTCCTGCCATAACGCTCCAGTTTTGCCTCGCTGACGCCGTATATCCGGAGGAAAGCTGCGCTGGTCACGGGGTAGGATGTTGCCATCTCCTTGAGGCTTCTATCGTGGAAGACGACGAATGGCGGCACATGGTCAAGGTCGGCAACGACCTTCCGGAGCCGGCGGAGCCTGAGGAAGAGTTCTTCATCGTGGTCATCTCCGGCCCGTGCCGCAACGATCCCCTCTGGGTGCGGTTCTGCGAACGGCACCGGGACGGCTCCTGCGAGCACCTCACGGCTCCGATCGTTCAGCACAAGGGTTGGGTACCTGCCGCCAGTTGACCTGATGAACCCTTTTCTCACCATCTCCTGGATAAAGAGCAGCCACTGGTCGCGTGTGTAGCCCCTGCCGGAACTGTAGACCGGGAGCCGGTCATGCCCGTTTTCGCGGATCTTTGAGCTCCTTGATCCGGTGAGGACGTCGGCGATGTAGGATGCGCCGAACCGCTCTCCCGTCTCGCGGATGCAGGTTATGACCGCCGATGCGGCATCCGTCCCATCAAAGACCCGGGTCTCTGTCTCACAACAGCAGTCGCATGCGCCGCATCGTTCCCCGGGGTAGGGTTCCCCGAAGTAAGCGAGCAGGAACTTCCTTCGGCACCCGGTGGTCTCGCAGTAGTCGAGCATAGCCCCGGCCTTGCGGTAGGCGACATCCTTCTGTGTCGCAATAGAGCACTCTTTTTCGATGATGTAGCGGATTGTGCCGTAGTCACCACGACTGTAGAAGAGGATGCAGTCGGCAGCCTCTCCATCCCTACCAGCCCTGCCGGTTTCCTGGTAGTAGGACTCGATATCCTTCGGGAGATCGGTGTGGATGACAAACCGGACGTCCGGTTTGTCGATACCCATGCCGAAGGCGACGGTGGCGCAGATGATCGCAACATCGCCGCGGGAGAAGACCTCCTGGTGCTCCGCGCGGACGGTGTCGGGGAGGCCGGCATGGTAGGGCAGCGCCGAGAATCCCTTGTCCTGCAGTTTCTTCGCGAGTTCTTCCGTAGCCTTCTGGGAGAAACAGTATATGATCCCGGCGTCGTTTCGGTGTTCGGCGAGGTATGCGACCAGACGCGGGAAATAACGTGCTTTCGGCACTACCCGGTAGGTGAGGTTCTTGCGGTTGAAACTCCCGACAAACCTGACCGGGTTTGAGAGAGCAAGTTCGGTCGCGATGTCGTTCTGGACGGCGGGGATGGCGGTCGCGGTCAGGGCGATGATGGGTACTCGCGGGAACTGCCCTTTGAGCAGACGGAGACGGCGGTACTCGGGGCGGAAGTTATGGCCCCACATGGAGATGCAGTGCGCCTCGTCGACGGCGATGAGCCGGACGTTCGCTTTTTTGATGAGCGCAAGGAAGGATGACTGTACCGCCCGCTCGGGGGAGACGTAGAGGATCCGGATGCGGCCTTCGAGGATCACCCGTTCGATGATCTTCTGCTCCCCGTAGCCGAGCGAGCTGTTGATCGTCGCGGCTGCGACGCCGTTTGCGCGGAGGTTGTCGACCTGGTCCTTCATCAGGGCGATGAGCGGGGAGATGACGACCGTAAGGCCGCCCAGAACGAGCGCCGGGAGCTGGTAGCAGAGGGATTTGCCGCCCCCGGTCGCCATGACGGCGAGGACGTCGCGCCCGGCAAGGACGGCGTCGACGATCTCCTCCTGGTGGGGACGAAACGATGTATAGCCGAAGTATCTCTCAAGAACCGTGTATTTTGTGTCCATTGTGCAACGTAACCTGATCCGGCGGTACAATTGGGGCCGGGACGGGGATAGCGTTTGCTGTCGGTGATCGGTTCTGTCGGCGGAAAACAGTGTTATCCAGTTATCTCCTCCCGATGCATGGAAAACACAACAACCCGCTCTGCATCGATCGGATCGTGATTTACCCTGGGCGTTTCGGGGAGCCGGCGGCGGCTGGCCCGGATGGTGTTAACTACCACGCCCCGGAGGACGGAATTTGTAACTATGGGTGGATCACCATGTCACATCCCACCGAACCTGATTCCCGGAACGGTCTGGCACCGGAGTGCTGGCTGGTTGACATCGAAGAACAACCTTTAGCGCCCTACGGGCACGGCAGCCTGCTCCGGCGAGACAATATACGTTCTATATCCCGGACTGGTACCTGTTCCGTGCCACCTCTCCTCTTCCCCGGATCGAAGCACATATCCGCGGAAGACGCGACTACTGGAGACAATGAAGAACATCGATATGGCGGTCGATAAGGGCACCCTTACCATACGGATAGACCTCACAAAAGAGTTCGGGGAATCCAAAAGTGGGAAGTCGATCACGATCGCCTCGACCGAAGGAAACATCTCAGTGCCCGGGCACGAGGAGATCAAGATCGGGCTGAACATCTACCGGAAGAAGTGAGCGGCTGGTCACGTCCGGGCGGCAGCACACCGGAGCGTTCCGCCGACCTCCCGAATCGGGCAGCGGTCGCAGAGCGGGGATTTTTTGCAGGTGGTACTCCCCAGGTGCACGATCTGGGCATGGTAGTCGTTGAAGAGCCCTACGTCCGGGCTGAGGTTCTCGGTAAAGAGGCGCTGCATCTGATCGTAGGATGCCTTTTCGGGGAGGAGGCCGTAGCGTGAGAATATCCGTCGGGTGTAGGCGTCGGCGACGAAGACCGGTTTTTCGCAGGCATACAGCAGGATAGAGTCCACCGTCTCCTTCCCGAGCCCCCGGACGGAGAGGAGACGCTCGCGGAGAGCGCCGGTCTCTACCGCCGCCATTGTTGTCGGGTCGCCGCCGAACTCCTCGACGTAAACTCCTGAAAACTCCCTGATCCGCTCAGCCTTCAGGTTGTAGAACCGGGAAGGGACGATCAGGCGGGCAACCTCGGCGGTATCGGCAGCGGCGAGGAGGTGGGGGTCGAGCATCCCGGTATCTTCGAGGTTCCGGACGGCCTGTGCAGCGTTCATCCAGGAGACGTTCTGGGTGAGGATCGCGCCGATCATCGTCTCAAACGGCGTCTTTGCAGGCCACCAGCGTTGGTGACCGAACGCCGCAAAGAGTTCCTCGTAGATCTGAATGAGGTCGTCGGTGAGGCGCTTCGCCATCAATGCCACCAGGGTTTTGCGGCGATCGGCATATGCCAGTCGGTGCCGAACGCTCTATCGGTCACCCGTATCCCCGGCGGGGCCTGCCTGCGCTTGAACTCGGCCTGCCCGACCATCCTCACGACCCTGCGGACGATCTCGCCCGGGTACCCGGCGGCGATGATCTCATCCGGCGACTCAAGACAGTCGATATGGCGGTGGAGGATCGCGTCGAGGAGGTCGTAGGGGGGAAGGGTCTCCCGGTCGGTCTGGCCGGGCCGAAGTTCCGCGGAGGGCGATTTTTCGAGCACCCGGCCGGGGATGACGTGTTCCTTCGCGTTCAGCCACCGGACAACCCGGTAGACCGTCCCCTTCGGGAGATCGGCGATAACGGCCAGCCCCCCCGCTGCATCTCCATACAGTGTGGAGTAACCGACCGCGATCTCCGATCTGTTCCCCGTTGAGAGGAGCATGGAGCCGAATTTGTTCGATATGGCCATCAGGATCACTGCCCGGATCCTGGCCTGCAGGTTCTCCTCGGTGACGTCACGGGAAAACCCGGCAAAGACCTCTGCAAGGGCGCCGTCGAACGCCTCCATCATTGGGGTTATCGGGATGCAACATGTCCTGATCCCGAGGTTTTCCGCAAGTTTCTGCGCATCCTCAACGCTTTCTGCGGAGGTATAGGGGGAGGGGAGGAGCACCCCGAGGACGTTCTCCGGCCCGAGCGCCCGGGCGGCTATGGCGGTCACAAGCGATGAGTCTATCCCGCCGGAGAGGCCGAGGTGGACGGATGTAAATCCGCATTTATGGACGTAGTCACGGGTGCCGAGCACCAGCGCCTGCCAGATCTCCGCTTCGGGTGCAGGGTCATCGGAAGCGGCCGCCTGCGGAATAGGAGAGGCGAGATCGACTGTTACGATATCCTCCGCAAAGGCCATGCCGCGGGCGATAAGGGTTCCATCGGCAGAAAATGCAACGCTCCGGCCATCGAAGACCAGGTCGTCGTTCCCGCCTACGAGGTTTGCCGATACAATTGCGACCCGGTTCTCCCTTGCAAGCCGGGAGAGCGCCTCCTTGCGCAGGTGCTGTCTTCCTGCGGCGAATGGGGATGCCGCGAGGTTCACGATCACATCCGGTGCCGGCCGACCGCACAGGACTTCCTCACCGATAGAGACCCCGACAGTTCTTTTGCCGACCAGGAAAGGTTCGGGATCTTCGGCCGCCGGCTCGAAGTAGCGCCCCTCGTCGAGCGGGCTGGAGGAGAGCCTGGTCTTCTGGAAGGTCCGCTCTACCACCCCGTCCCTGAGGAGGGCGGCGGCGTTGAAGAGCGAACAGGCGGTTCCGCCGGATTTTGGTTCGGCGAAACCGACGAGAACCGGCGGCGCGCCATCAAGTCTCGCAGCAAGGTCGTCGAGGACGGCAAGGCTTCTGGTTATGAATCCAGCCTGCAGGAGCAGGTCCCGGGGAGGGCAGCCGGTCAGGGAGAGTTCCGGGGTAACGACCAGATCCGGCCGGTAGCGCGATGCTTTGTATGCACCTGCCACAATCCTGTCGGCGTTGCCGGTGAGGTCGCCGATGACTGTATTCACCTGGAGGAGCGAGATCTTCATGGCTATTCCCCGATCATCCTGATCAGTAATGGCGGAACGGATAGCATATGCCTTTGCATGTCTGTATCCTCGCGAGGTGAAGGGCTCCGGGAGCCCGATTGCCCGCGTCCGCCGATCACATCCCTTTTAAAGGCCAAAGGTCAATGCGCCTTGTAGAGACTATGCAACGAGCATGCCGCAGAGCGGTAGTCCCGGTCTGGCTATTCGGAGGGCTGGCTGCGCTCCGTAACCGTATCCGGAGGCGGGTATCCTGATCACCGGCCGCCCCCGGTCTGAATGGCGGAATACCCGACTTCTCCTGCTTGCAGCCTCAATCCTTGCCGCCTTCGCTGCAAACGCCGTCGGGCTCTTCGCCGGTATCACCATCGTCCTTCCGCATCTCCTGTACCTGCCGATCATCCTTGCCGCCTACTGGTTCCCCCGTCGTGGTATCCCCATAGCGATCGCCCTTGCCCTCGGATACCTGGCACTGGGCATGCCGTTCACCGGAGGGGATGCAGGAGCGATCGTCTCGGTGCTCGCGCGTGCCGGGGTCTTTGCCGCCGTCGGCATCGTGGTATCGCTTCTCTCTCTCCGGTTGCGAGAGCAGGAAGAGCGATACCGTGGGATATTCGACAACTCGGAGGCAGGGACGTTCGTTGTTGCCCCGGGAGAGTCCGGGCCGTATATCGAGGAGGCAAATTACGTGGGCGCCGCGCTCCTTGGATTTGCGGCGAAGAACCTGGTCGGGAAAGAGATCAGCGGGTTCTTCGATGACTCCGGCGTTTGGGAGGCGTTAAAGGCGGAGATCGATCGGAACGGTACCGTCTACGAATACGAGACGACGCTCCTCCGGATCGATGGAACGGTCGTTCGGGTGCTCATATCGGCCGGTCGGCTCCCCGGTGAGCGGATCGTCCTCACGCTCGTCGATATCACCGCCCGGAAGAACGCCGAAGACGCACTCCGCCGGACGAACGCCAAACTGAATATGCTGGGCCATCTCACCCGGAGCGATCTCGCCGCGGCAGTATCGGGACTCCTCGAGCGGATCGCCGGAGGGATGCGGGAGTTCGACGACCCTGGTATCCACCGGTATCTCCGGAGCCTGGAAGAGGACGCTCGGGTGGTGCAGCGGCGTGCAGAGATCACCCGGGACTACCAGGATCTCGGCCTCCGGCCGTCGGGCTGGCAGCCAGTTCAGAAGGTGATCTGGGAGGTGACGTCGCGTCTGGTGCTTCCCGGAATATCGGTTCGTTCCTGGG
>JBAYQF010000042.1:0-9662 GCA_041677325.1 Methanoculleus sp. | reverse complement strand
TATGTCGCAGGATCGCCTCCCCCAGATGGTCATCAGCATCATGCTTCTCGCGAACTTCGATGTCTCGGAGCGGTGCAACATCCGCCCGCGGAGTTTCGACCTCATCGCAAAGAGAGGCGACCGTCTCGTCATCATCAAAGTCGTCTCACACATCGACAGCGTGAGCGCTGATATCGCCCGCGACCTCAACCTGATCGCCCGCCACCTGGAGGCTACCCCCCTCATCGTCGGGGAACGGGCGCGCGATACCGATCTTGAGCGCGGTGTCGTCTACATCCGTTACGGTCTCATCGCCCTCAGCCCCGAGACGCTCTACGACTACTTCGTGGAAGAGCTCTCGCCGATGGTCTACGCCTCGCCCGGCGGTCTATATGTGAAGATCAAAGGCGATCTGCTCCGTGAGGTGCGGGAACGCTTCCGGATGTCGCTCGGGGATCTCGCCTCACACCTCGGCGTCTCCCGCCGGACGATCAGCAAGTACGAGAGCGGTATGGGTACCACGCTTGATATCGCCATCAAACTTGAAGATCTCTTCAATGCCTCGCTTGTTGAGGTGATCGAGCTCCTCGACTACCGCCCTCCGGAACCCGAGACCCCCCCCGAGTCTGCGTCCGGCGACGTCCTGGTCAACCTTGAACGCATGGGAATGGAGATCCATGCGATGCGGCAGGCCCCGTTCCAGGCGCTGGCGCTCTTTGACCGGCATACCATCCTGACGGCATACGGTACGTCCCAGAAGATCGTGAAGCGCGCCTCCCTGATCGGCAACATATCGCAGATCACGAAGACGTTTGCAATGTGCATCGTCACAGATTACAAAAAGCAGAAAAAGATCGGCAAAACGCTTCTTATCGGGGAAGAGTACCTTCACACCCTTGAAGACGGCTCGGAACTCATAGATATGATAAATGAGTGAATAGCTTTATATAGAACCACAAACCTACATTTCTATCGCTTAACAACGGTGATACCTATGTCAAGTCTTGGAGGACAACCAATTCTGATTCTGAAAGAGGGTAGCCAGCGTACCCGTGGTCGTGACGCACAGTCAGGCAACATTGCAGCCGCAAAGGCTGTAGCGAGCGCCGTAAGGACGACGCTCGGCCCCAAGGGCATGGACAAGATGCTCGTCGATACCATCGGCGACGTCGTCATCACGAACGACGGTGTGACCATCTTAAAGGAGATGGATATCGAGCACCCCGCTGCGAAGATGATGGTCGAGATTGCCAAGACCCAGGACGACGAAGTCGGCGACGGCACCACGACCGCCGTGGTGATCGCAGGCGAGCTCCTGAAGCGCGCCGAGGATCTCCTCGACCAGGATGTACACCCGACCGTCATCGCCCACGGCTACCGGATGGCCGCCGATAAGGCCCAGGGCATCCTCGACGAGATCGCCGTCGACGTCAGGCCCGACGACGTTGCGATGCTCCGGAAGCTTGCCGACACCGCCATGACCGGCAAGGGTGCCGAGGCTGCAAAGGAGAAGCTCACCGAGCTCGTCGTCAGGGCGATCACGATGGTCGCCGATGCCGACGGCACCGTCGACACCGAGTTCGTCAAGGTCGAGAAGAAGGTCGGCGGATCCATCGAGGAGTCCGAGATCGTCGAAGGCATGATCATCGACAAGGAGCGCGTCCACCCCGCGATGCCCCGCACCGTCAAGAACGCGAAGATCCTGCTCCTGAACGCCGCCGTCGAGTTCAAGAAGACCGAGGTCGACGCGGAGATCAGCATAACGAGCCCCGACCAGCTCCAGATGTTCCTCGACGAAGAGGAGCGGATGATCAAGGGGATCGTCGACAAGGTCGTCGCAAGCGGCGCAAACGTTCTCTTCTGCCAGAAGGGTATCGACGACATCGCCCAGCACTACCTTGCAAAGGCCGGCATCTTCGCCGTCCGCCGTGTCAAGAAGAGCGACATGGAGAAACTTGCCCGCGCCACCGGCGCAGCAATCGTCAGCTCGATCGACGCCATCTCCCCCGAGGAGCTCGGTAAAGCCGGCAGCGTCGAGGAGAAGAAGGTCTCCGGCGAAGAGATGACCTTCGTCACCGAGTGCGAGAACCCGAAGGCGGTCTCGATCATCATCCGCGGCGGTACCGAGCACGTCGTCGCCGAGCTCGACCGTGCCATCGAGGATGCGCTCCGGGTCGTCAGCGTCGCCGTCGAGGACAAGAAGTTCGTCGCCGGCGGCGGTGCACCCGAGATCGAGCTCTCGCTCCGGCTCCGCGAATACGCCGCGACCGTCGGCGGCCGCGCTCAGCTCGCCATCGAAGCGTTTGCAAACGCTCTTGAGATCATCCCGAGGACGCTTGCCGAGAATGCAGGCCTTGACCCGATCGACATGCTCGTTGCGCTGCGTGCCGCCCACGAGAAGGGTGGTGCGAGCGGGAAGTACATGGGGCTTGATGTCTTCAACGCGGTCTCCGGGAACATGCTCGAGGCCGGTGTCGTCGAACCCCTGCGGGTGAAGACTCAGGCGGTCTCCAGCGCGGCCGAAGCCGCCGTCATGATCCTCCGGATCGACGACGTCATCGCTGCATCCCGGTCTGCCGGCCCCTCTCCTGAGGAGATGGCAGCCATGGGCGGCGGCATGGGTGGCATGGGCGGCATGCCCCCGATGTAAGATCACCGTATCGCCCAACGATATCGGGGGCCGGGGTTCCGGCCTCCCAACCTTATTTTCTTGTAGTTATTCTCCACAACTCATCGCGTTTGAGCACCTTTCGGCAGGTTCCCGGAAGAGTTTGCTCAATGCTTCGTTACCTCATCCGGGATATGCGCAAAACCTGCCCGCCGGTTTCTCTTCCCGTTGAATCCCGGTTTATGAGCAACGAGATCATCGTATGTCCGACCTGATATCTCCGGGTGCCGCTGATCCCGCCCTCAACCTCCCATGCAAACGTGCCGCTCGGCACGGCCGTCGGGCTGGTGGAGCGATGATGCTGCACTCTCCTGATGCTACGTGGTGAAATTATTTCTCAGAGCCCTTAATAGCATCAAAATCGTGTACGATAGATGAAAATCATTCACGTTATTTCGACAGGGTTATATCTCTCCTCGAAGAACCAATCATGTTCCCGGAGACGTCACGAGGGGGGTGTCTATGTAAATGGCAGCAAAGAGGTTCATCCGGCCGTCGCTCCCGTTCATGGTCTATCTCCTGCTCGCCGTCCTGCTCGTGGTAGCCCCTATCATCTACCTGACATCATATTCAGGATATACCGCCGTCCAGCAGGAGTTACGAGATGATGTCGAGGAGCTCCAGGGCCAGACCGAGTACGGGGTCATCCTCGCGGTGAACCTGGCTGATACCGGGCTGAAACTCTTCGATGCCAGCCTTGACCGTGAGATGGAGGAGGGGTTCGGCCCGTTCATCGTCGAGTACGAACGAGCGGAAAGGGACCCGGGTGCGATGAACCTCTTCCTGGTCAAAGAGCAGCTCGGGGGCAGGATGGACCTCTACATCATCAACGAATCTGGCATCATCGAGTACACCACCTACCCGCCCGAGCTCGGATACGACTTTAAGAAGATCCCCGGCTTCTACGATCAGATCACGGATATCCGGGTTAACGGCACATTTTCTGCCGACAGGGTCGCTCCCGAGATCGCCACCGGGATGCTTCGGAAGTACGCTTACCAGCCTTCTCCCGACCGACGTTACCTCTTCGAGCTCGGGCTTGCTGAACCGGAGTTTGGAGAGCAGCGCACGGCGCTGAGCTACATCGATGCAGTCAGGGAAGTGGTTGATGGGAACCCGTATGTCAACGAGATCCGGATATTCGATTGCCTGGGAGGATGGATCGCGGGCGCAGCGCACCCTGACGACGATCGCAGGATGATCGTGGCCCGGCAGGCGTACCGGGAGAGGGTCACGCTTGAGGTGGAGGATACCGCAACGGGCAGGCTGATCCGGTATCTCTTCATCGACAGGGCGGATAGCGAGTATGCGTCGGACATGAGCATGGTCGTTGAACTGACCTATACCACGAGAGTGGTGGAAGAGGAGATCGCGGATCTGTTTGTCCGGCATGTCGGGATCCTGCTCGCCGGATTCGCGCTCATCGCCCTCCTCTCTGCCATCGCCATGCACTTCCTTACGCAACCGGTACGCACCCTCGTTGAGGATGTGGATGCCGTCGCCTGCGGCGACCTCGAACGCCCTATACGGGTGGGTGGGAGCGAGGAGTTCGTGCACCTTGGAAGGAGCGTATCGACCATGGTCGCCTCCTTAAAAGAGACCCTGCGGAGGCTCCGGGAGTCGGAGGAGGAGATCGCCCGGCGCAACCGTACTCTTGAGGAGGAGGTCGGAGAGCGGACGGCCGCCCTTGAAGAGTCCAACCAGGTGACTTCTCTCCTGCTCGATATCATGGGGCATGATATCAACAGTGCAAACAACGTTGCAAACCTCTACTCGGATCTCCTCCTTGCCGATCTTGAGGGAGAGCCTGAAGCGGAGCTCCTCCGGAAGGCAAAGGCAGGACTCACGAAGAGCATCGATATCGCCCGCAACGTCAATACCATCCAGCGTATCCAGGGTCGGCCCGGGGCATTCAGGGCGTTCGACCTCGATCAGGTCATCAGGAGCGAGATTGAGCGCTTCCCCATATCCAGGATAACCTATACGGGAGCCACGGTCTCCGTCATCGCCGACGATCTTCTCGTGGAAGTTTTCTCGAATCTGCTCGGGAACGCCGTGAAGCACGGTGGGCCGGATGTCGATATCGCCGTCCGGGTTGAGGATGACGGTGATGAGGTCATCGTCTCCGTCGAGGATACCGGGCCGGGTGTTCCGGACACCGTAAAACCCCGGCTCTTCAACCGGTTGAGCCGGGGGGACAGCGGGGTTGCAGGGACCGGTCTTGGCCTCTATATCTGCCGGATGCTCATCGAGCGGTATGGAGGAGCGATCCGGGTCGATGATCGGGTGCCGGGAGATCCCGAATCCGGCACAGCCATCCGTCTCTCGCTCCGGAAAGCCGGAGGAGGTGGATCATGACGGGTGGCGACGGCAGGTGGTATCGCCGTTTTGGCGCCCGCCTGCTGCTCATCATGCTCCTGATCACGCTCCCCGTCATCGGGCTGATCCTGGTCGCGGATTGTCGGCAGGTCGAGGATGCCCTGACCGCCGGGGATGAGTTTCTCCGGGACCAGACAGAGGTGAGCGTCGTTCAATCGGTGCATCTCGTGGATGCGGGGCTAAAACTCTTCGATCGCACGTTGGATTCACGGATGGAGGGTAAATTTAATCCGGTTCTTGCCGAGTATGAACGAGCAGGGAGGGATGCGGGCGCCATGGATCTCTCCCGGGTCAGGGAAGGACTCGGGGAGGGAATGGAGATCTATATCATCAATGAGTCGGGCATCATCGAGTATACCACGTATCCTCCTGATCTCGGCCTCGATTTCCGGGAGGTCCCCTATTATCTCGATCGGATCACGGAGATCCGGCTTGGCGATGCGTTCGCGGCGGATCGCATCATGACGGAGTCGGCGGGTGGATTGCTCCGAAAGTACGCATACATGCCCTCTCCCGACCACCGCTACCTCTTCGAGCTCGGGCTTATCTGCAATGCGACTGAGGCAGACCGTTATGCTCCGGACTACCGGATCCTGAAGGAGAATCTTATGCAGCTGAGCCCTGCGCTCAAAGAGATCCGGATCTACGACCGCTATGGCCGTATCATCAACGTGACGGAATCGGAAGGGCCGGTCGTATCCGCAGCCGTGAACCCTGCCGTTATCGAGATCGTTGAGATGGGTGAGAGCAGGACGTTCCTGGATGAGGCGGCGGGGACGACCACCCGGTATATCTACATCGACCTCACCGATCCCGCCAACCCCTCGGATATGAGCCGGGTCGTCGAGCTGACCTATACCGCCGCTCCCCTCACCGCCCGGGTTGCGGAGACATGCCTCAGCCATGCAGTCACCGTCCTCCTTGTGGGTCTCGCCGCCTGCTGCATCGCGATCCCGGTTTCACGGCGGATCACCCGCCCGATGCGGGATCTCGTCGATGATGTCGACAGGATCGCCGGAGGGGATCTCGACCACCGGATCCGGGTATCCACGGGAACCGAGTTCGCCCATCTCTCGGAGAGCATCGGTGTCATGGTTGCCTCCCTCAAGGGAAACATCCAGCGTCTCCGTGAGTCGGAAGAGGCGTTACGGCAGTATAGTACCCGGCTTGAGGATCTGGTGAGAGAGCGGACGGGCGATCTCGAGGAGTCCAACCGGGCGGCGAATCTCTTCCTGGACATCATGGTTCACGACATCAACAACGCAAACACCGTCGCCATCGGGTATACAGAGTTCCTGATTGAGGCGCTCGAGGGTGAGCAGAAGGAGATGGCTGAGAAGATGCTTGTCAGCCTGAGGCAGAGTTCGGCGATCGTCGGGCGTGTTACTCCTCTCCGGCGAATTCGAGAAAGTGATGCGGCGCTCGTATCCGTGGATCTCGATCGGGTGATACGGGCGGAGGCGGCAGTTCATCCTGAAGCCCGGGTCCGGTATGAGGGCAGCCCGGTCGGTGTGCTTGCCGACGACCTCCTCTCCGAGGTCTTCTCAAACCTCATCGGGAACGCGGCGAAGTTCGGCGGGCCGGACGTCGAGATCACGATCCGTGTCGAGGTGCGCGGGGAAGATGTGCTGGTCTCGGTCGAGGATACCGGGCCGGGTATCCCGGATGCGGTGAAGAGCGAATCGTTCCATCGGTTCCGGAAGGGAAGCGAATCGCTGGCCGGGGAGGGGCTCGGGCTCTACATCTGCCGGATGCTCATCGAACGGTATGGCGGGCGGATCCGGGCGGACGACCGGGTGCCGGGGCATCCCGGATCCGGCACGGCCATCCGGTTCACCCTCAAAAGGGCCGGCTAATCCTGCCCGACAACCTCTTGCACCCGGCCGACCCGGCCGTCCTGGAGCCGGACCTTGATCCCGTGGGGGTGGAAAGAGGAGTTCGTCAGGATCTCCGCGACGATGCCCCGGGTGCGTTTCCCGGTCTTCTGGTCGCGTTTGAGAACGATATCCACCGTCATCCCCGGGCGGATGGCGGCGCGGTTCTGTCCGTTCATGGTACAATAGAGCGGCGGATTACTCTTCGCCGCCGTTCTGCTCCGGTTCTACCCGGGCGAGGGTCTTCATTTGCGGAAAGAGGAGGACCTCTTTGATCGAGTCGTTCCCCGTGAGAAGCATCACCAGACGGTCGATCCCGATCCCGACGCCGCCCGTCGGGGGCATCCCGTAGCCGAGCGCGTTGATGAAGTCGTAGTCGATCATCTGCGCTTCGAGATCGCCCTTCCGGCGCTTTGCGTCCTGCAGTTCGAGCCGGGCCTTCTGGTCTAAGGGGTCGTTCAACTCCGAGAAGCCGTTTGCCATCTCCATCCCGGCCATGAAGAGCTCGAACCGCTCGGTTAACCCCTCTTTTGAACGGTGCTTCTTTGCAAGCGGCGAGTTCTCGATCGGGAAGTCGTAGATGAACGTCGGCTGGATGAGTTCCTTCTCTCCGAAGTGCTCGAAGAAGAGCGCGAGGAACTCGCCCCGGCTCGCGGCGCTCTCGCAGCCCTCGACGCAGTGTTCGAGGCCGAACGCACGGAGCGCTTCGAGGCTCATCGATCGGATGTCGATCCCGGCATACTCCCGCACCGCCTCCTCCATTGTGAGACGGCGCCAGGGGCGGGAGAAGTCGAGATCGTGCCCGGCAAACGAGCAGGTGGTCGTCCCGAGCACCTGTTCTGCAAGGAACGCGAAGATCTCCTCGGTGAGGTCCATCATGTCGTTGTAGTCGTGGTAGGCCTCGTAGATCTCGACCATCGAGAACTCCGGGTTGTGGTTGGTATCGATATCCTCGTTTCGGAAGTTCTTTGCGATCTCAAAGACCTTCTCGAACCCGCCGACGACAAGCCGCTTGAGATAGAGTTCCGGTGCGATCCGGAGGTAGAGTTTCTGGTCGAGGGCGTTGTGGTGGGTGGTGAACGGTCGGGCGTTTGCGCCGCCGTAGATCGGCTGCAGGGTGGGTGTCTCGAACTCCAGGTAGTCCCGGTCGAAGAGGAACTGCCGGAGAAGGGATATGATCCTGCTCCGTGTCCGGAAGGTCTCGCGGCTCTCCTCGTTCATGATCAGGTCGATGTAACGCTGCCGGTACCGGGTTTCGACGTTCCTGAGGCCGTGGAACTTCTCCGGGAGCGGGCAGACCGACTTCGTCAGGAGCTCGAACCGGTCGACCCAGACGGTGATCTCGCCCATCTTCGTCCGGAAGACGTGGCCGACGACGCCGATGATATCCCCGGCGTCGACGTACTGGCGGAAGAGGTCGAACTGTTCTTCGCCGAGGTCGTTCTTCCGGAGGTATATCTGGACCCTGCCGGTCGAGTCCCCCATATCCGCAAAGATCGTCTTGCCGTGCTGGCGGACGATGTAGATCCTGCCTGCGGTGCTGACTTCTTCCTCACTCTTATCGTGTCCGATCCCGGAGAACCGCTCCTTGATCTCCTCGACGGTATCCCTGCGGTCGAAGGTGTAAGGGTAGACCGTCACCCCGCGCTCGCGCAGTTCCTGTATTTTGTCGATCTTTGCCGTATCAAAACAGGTATGATCCATATCGTTCATTGTGTAAATCGCCCCATTCGTCCTGCAGCCGGATTGCGCGTCCTGAGTCCGGCATTCGCCGCTTTTCCGGGACAACCGGCCGCAATCTTACTGGTAAATCCCACATATACTTCCCCTCTGGTACTCTTAACCTTTGAGGAGGGCGGGGACGGCGGGAGCGGGTCTATCTCCTGCCGCTTCTAGCGTAAAAACACAATACATAAAAGGGTAATACGAGTTACCCTCAATAGTATGGGCATGGCAGAGGAGAGTGAAGTAGCGATAGAGACCCTTGCTGCCGTCATCGGCGAATGCCGGAAATGCCCCCTCTGGGAAGGTGCCTGCCATGCCGTTCCCGGGGACGGGAGTCCCGGAGCCGATCTCATGCTCGTCGGCGAAGCGCCGGGAAAGCAGGAAGATCTCACCGGGAAACCGTTCGTCGGCCGGGCGGGAAAACTCCTCGATGGTCTCCTTGCAGGGATCGGTCTCTCGCGGGACGACATCTTCATCGCAAATATCGTCAAGCACCGGCCGCCCGGAAACCGTGACCCGCGCGAGGAGGAGATCCGGGCATGCACCCCGTATCTTGAGGAACAGATCCGGATCATCAGGCCGAAGGTGATCGTGATGCTCGGCCGGCACTCGAGCAGGTATATCCTCTCCTTCCTCCCGGTCGAGTTCAATAAGATCACAGAGATCCGGGGGACGGTCTACCCCGCCCTCCTCTTCGGTCATCCGGTCCGCCTCATCCCCACCCTCCACCCCGCCGCCGCACTCTATAGCCCGGGATACCGGGAGGCCCTGGAAGAGGATTTCCGGATGATCAAGCGCGAACTTGCGACGGCCGGAGATACCACAGGACAGGATTGAACGATTCATGGCAAAAGAGCGGTCATGCGGGGCGGTCGTCGCCCGGCGGGATACGGATCTCCAGTACCTCATCCTCCAGTACGGGGCCGGTCACTGGGATCTCGTGAAGGGGCACGGGGAGCGCGGCGAGAGCGAGAAGGAGACGGTGCTCCGGGAACTTGAGGAAGAGACCGGGATAACCCGCGCAGAGTTCATCCCCG
>JBAYQF010000041.1:0-9703 GCA_041677325.1 Methanoculleus sp. | reverse complement strand
TCACCTCACCCTGCACGGGCGGTTTCACCTCACCCTGCACGGGCGGTTTCACCTCACCCTGCACGGGCGGTTTCACCTCACTCTGTACCGCGGGCTTCACCTCAGCCTGTACCGGGGGCTTCACCTCACCCTGCACGGGCGGTTTCGCCTTAGCCTGCACCGCGGGCTTCACCTCAGCCTGCACAGGTGGCCTGGGCACCTGTGGCGGCTCGGGGTGCTCCGGTGCCTGTGGAATCGCCGCCTCGATGAACCCGGGCGGAGGGCAGGCTTTCTCCTCCTCCCGGTGGGCGGGCATATCGGGCGCCTTCGGGATAGCGGCCCTGGCCGCGAAGACACGGCGCCGGTATGCATCCACGCGCTCGGCCGTCGCCTGGTCGCTGCGCCCGATCCGGGCAAGGATCCCGTCAAGGAACGTGATGAGATCGTCCACACCCTCCTGGCTCTCTGCCTCACCACTGACCTCAAGACGGAGATTCTCGTAGTTCTCGAGGTTGATGGTGATCCCGATGGTGACTTCCTTTCTGGCGGACATATTTCTCGAATAATATTAGTGTTCTTTATATACAATTCCACCGGCGACCTCCATTGCCCCGCCGTTCAGCCGGTTCGGCTGCGTTTCCCCGCGCCCGGCGGTCGGCGGCGCAAGGGGTTCACCCGGCACAAAAACCCCTCGTTATCAGCGTGAATGACCGCTCAAGCCCTCACCGGCCCCCGCCGCACGGAAGCACCGTCCGAGACCGCCTCTCCCTTCCCATGCACCTTCCCCGCGAGCCCGGCGAGCCCCTCGCGGAACTCATCGATGTAGCCCTGCATCGAGAGGCTGCCCTCGGGGAACGGGCAGTCGATATCGTAGAGCCGCTCGATCATCGGATCGGAAGGGAGGAGGTCGACGGCGATCCCGGTCGCATCCATCGCCTCGACCATCGCCTTCCGGAACGGCCCGATACAGTAGGCGAGACGGTGCCGGTAGGTCTCCCGGGTCTTCTCGAGGTAGCCCTTCAGCCGGTAGACCTCGATCCGGTGGAAGTCCCGCCGGATCCGCTCATCCGTCGTTCTGCCGAGCATGTAGTGGTAATTCCTGTAAGGATACATGCACTCGAGTTCCGCGGGAACGGTTCCGCAGGTGCCGAAGACGACGATATGGTAGTCCGCCGGAGTAAGGACGTCGTCGATGATCCGGCGAAAGAGCCTGTGGCTCGGGCTCAGGCTGTAGGGTTTCCGGACGGCGCAGGGGAGGAAGAGGGCGATCTCCTTCGGCGCCACCCGGTACTCGTCGATGATGAACCGGTAGGCGTCCTCAAACTCCTTCTGGTAGAACGGCGGATCGAATACCTCGATCCGGTTCCCGTGCCTGTCCTGCACCACCCCTGCAACACGTCGCGAGGTGCCTGCCCGATCCTTTCGCATGAAAAATGTTCCCCTATCGGTGTATACCGGTTGGACCGGGAAACCAGAAAAGGATGGCCATGCCGGGCGGCTCCCGGGACTCCTCAAACCACCGCCAATTCGGGCGCCGTTGAGTCATAATATTTAAGGTTTATGTCTGCAAACGGCTATGAAGTACGACGACAAACAGATCTATACTCACCAATGAAGAAGATCATCATCAAGGGGGCGCGGGAGCACAACCTCCAAAACATCACCGTCGAACTCCCGCGCGATCGGCTCATCGTCCTCACCGGGGTCTCCGGGTCGGGGAAATCCACGCTTGCTTTTGACACCATCTACGCCGAAGGGCAACGCCGCTACGTAGAATCGCTCTCAGCCTACGCACGGCAGTTCCTCGGCCTGATGAAGAAACCGGACGTCGATAGCATCGACGGGCTCTCGCCCGCCATATCCATCGAACAGAAGACGACGTCGAAGAACCCCCGGAGCACCGTCGGCACGGTCACCGAGATCTACGACTACCTGCGTCTCCTCTTCGCCAGGATAGGAACCCCGTTCTGCCCGGAGCACAACATCCCCATCGAGGCACAGTCGCCGGAGAAGATCGCAGACCACATCGCCGGGATGATCTCCGGGACGGTCACCATCCTCGCCCCGGTCGTGCGGCAGAAGAAGGGGACCTACCAGCAGCTCTTCAAAGACCTCGACCGGGAAGGCTACGCCCGGGTCAGGGTCAACGGCGAGATCCACCGCACAGACGAGGAGATCACCCTCGAACGCTACCGCAAACACGACATCGACGTGGTCATCGACCGGCTCTCCGTCGACGAGCGGTCGAGGCTTGTCGAGGCCGTCGAGAACGCCCTTTCTAAATCCGAAGGGCTCATCATCGCCGTCGACGACTCCGGGCGCGAAGAGACCTGCTCATCGCTCATGGCCTGTCCGATCTGCGGGCTTGCGTTCGAGGAGCTCCAGCCCCGGATGTTCTCCTTCAACAGCCCGTTCGGTGCCTGCGAGGAGTGCAACGGCCTCGGGATCAGGATGGAGTTCGATCCCGA
The DNA here is from genome assembly GCA_041677325.1 of Methanoculleus sp. Lineage (GTDB taxonomy): Archaea > Halobacteriota > Methanomicrobia > Methanomicrobiales > Methanoculleaceae > Methanoculleus. The sequence continues at coordinate 7,256 of JBAYQF010000041.1, read as the reverse complement.
TCTCATCATCCCCGACAGAAGTAAGTGCATCGCCGAGGGTGCCGTCGCGCTCTACCGGAACTACGTCGACGGCTACCGGGCGCACTTCCTTGCAGGGGTTGCCGGGCACTACGGGTTCACGGTCCTGACGCCGATACGCGACCTGACCGAGGAGCAGTTCAACGCCCTGATGTACGGGTCGTCCGACCGGCTCCGGTTCTCCATGAACTCACGGGGCGGCGATACATCCTGGTCGCACTCGGGATCATGGGAAGGGCTTGCCCCGCAGGCCGAACGGCTCTACCACCAGACCCAGTCCGAGTACCGCCGCCGCGAGCTCGAGAAGTTCATGCGGGTCCTCCCCTGCCCGAAATGCGGGGGAAAACGGCTCAAGGAGAAGGTGCTCGCCGTCAGGGTGGCCGACAGATCCATCATCGACGTCACCGACCTCCCCGTCTCGGGAGCGCTTGCGTTCTTCCGGGCACTGGATCTCACCGAGAGCGCTCGCGAGATCGCAAAACAGATCCTGAAGGAGATCGTCGCCCGTCTTGAGTTCCTCGAACAGGTCGGCGTCGGCTACCTGACCCTCTCGCGGAGTGCAGGCAGCCTTTCGGGCGGCGAAGCGCAACGGATACGCCTTGCGACGCAGATCGGGTCGAACCTCACCGGGGTGCTCTACGTCCTCGACGAACCCTCGATCGGGCTGCACCAGCGCGACAACCGGAAGCTGCTTGAGACCCTGCAGCACCTCCGCGACCTCGGGAACACCCTCGTCGTCGTGGAGCACGACGAAGAGACGATCCGGAACGCCGACTGGGTCGTGGACATGGGACCCGGCGCCGGGCTTCACGGCGGCGAGATCGTCGCGGAAGGGCCGCCGGACGCCATCGCGGCAACCCCGGCATCGCTCACCGGGCGTTATCTCTCCGGCGATCTCAGGATCGAGGCTCCCGCCGAACGGCGGAGGAGCGACCGGTTCATCAGGCTCTCAGGCTGCCGGGGAAACAACCTGAAAGACATCGACGCGAACATCCCCATCGGCGTCCTGACGGTCGTCACCGGGGTCTCGGGGTCGGGGAAGTCGACGCTCATCTACGAGACGCTCTACCGCGCACTCATGCAGCGGCTCCACGACTCACGCGAGTCTCCGGGGGAGCACGACGGCCTTGCCTTCGACGACGAGATCGACAAGGTGATCGTCATCGACCAGAGCCCCATCGGGAGGACGCCGCGTTCAAACCCGGCGACCTACACCAAGGTCTTTGACGAGGTTCGGAAGGTCTTTGCCGGGACGAAGGAGGCGAAGGTCAGAGGCTACAAACCCGGCCGGTTCTCGTTCAACGTCAAAGGCGGGCGGTGCGAGGCCTGTCAGGGCGACGGCCTCATCAAGATCGAGATGAACTTCCTCCCCGACGTCTACGTCGAGTGTGAGGAGTGCCGGGGTGCGCGCTACAACCGCGAGACCCTTGAGGTGAAATACCGGGGCAAATCCATCGCCGACGTCCTCGATATGAGCGTCGAGGAGGCGATCGACCACTTTGAGCATTTCCCGGCGATCCGGAACAAACTTGAGACTCTCTCGCGTGTGGGGCTCGGCTACATCAAACTCGGCCAGAGTTCCACCACCCTCTCGGGCGGCGAGGCGCAGCGGATCAAGCTGACCCGCGAGCTCGCAAAACGGGCTACAGGAAAGACGATCTACCTCCTCGACGAACCGACGACCGGGCTTCACTTCCACGATGTGAAGAACCTGATCGCCGTCCTCGACGACCTCGTCGCCCGGGGGAACACCATGGTCGTCATCGAGCACAACCTGGACGTCATCAAGTCGGCCGACCACATCATCGATCTCGGACCCGAGGGCGGGGACGCCGGCGGCGAGATCGTCGCGACGGGAACCCCCGAAGAGGTCGCTCTGGTCGAAGGGAGCCACACGGGTGCATTCTTAAAGGAGATCCTCACGACACCATGATCGATCCGTTGACACTACCGGCCGAGCCCGGGTGCTACCTCTTCTCCGACGACGAGGGAACCATCATCTACATCGGGAAGGCAAAGAACCTGAAACGGCGTGTATCGAGTTACTTCTCCCGCCACGACCTCGACCCCAAGACCCGGATGCTCGTCGCCGCCATCGCCGGCCTCGACTTCATCGTCACCGATACCGAGGTCGAGGCGTTCATCCTCGAGAACACCCTGATCAAGAAGCACCAGCCGAAGTACAACATCGATCTCAAGGACTCGAAGAGTTACGCCTACATCCACGTCACCGATGAACCCTACCCGCGTATCCACGTCGCCCGCGGACCCGACGGGAGCGGCCGCTACTACGGGCCGTTCGTCTCCGCACGGGAACGCGACGATCTCCTCCGGCTGTTGAAGTCCCTCTTCGGGCTCCGGTCATGCCGACGCCTCCCCCGGCGGGCGTGCCTTCGGGCGCATATCGGTTCGTGCAGCGCCCCCTGCACGGGGAGTATCGGCGAGGACGAATACCGGGAACGGGTGAGAAGGGCGGAAGCCGTCCTGAAGGGCGATATCGCCGGGCTCATCCGGACGCTCCGCGACGATATGGCGGCGGCGGCAGGGCGGCAGGAGTACGAGCGGGCGATGGAGCTCCGCGACCAGATCACAGCCCTCGAGGGGCTCCGCGAACGCCAGCACGTTGACCGACAGAAGACCTACAACGAGGATATTATCAACTACATCGCAAGCGAAGGAACCGTCAGTCTCATGCTCTTCAACGTAGACCGGGGGACGCTCGTCGGGAAGCACGAGTATACCTTCGACGAGACGGAGGGGTTCCTCGAGGAGTTCCTCGCCCGCTACTACGCGGACCACGAACCGCCACAGGAGGTTATCCTGCCCACGGCCGTGGACGACGCGGTCGCGGGCTACCTCTCCCACCTCCGGGGCGCGAAGGTCCGGGTGGTCGTGCCGCAACGGGGCGAGAAGAAGAACCTGCTCGATCTGGTCAGGAAGAACGTCGAGATCGCGTTCTTCGGCGACCGGCTCAAACTGGACGAACTCAAACGGCGCCTGCACCTCCCCGACCTTCCCATCGTGATCGAGTGCTTCGATATCTCCCACCTCTCCGGCACGGCGATGGTGGGTTCGATGGTCCAGTTCCGGTGGGGGAGGCCTGACAAGCGAAACTACCGGCGGTTCAGGATACGGACGGTCAAGGGCATCGACGACTTCGCCGCCATCGCCGAGGTGGTCAGGCGACGCTACTCCCGGTTGCAGGAAGAAGGCGGCACGCTTCCCGACCTGATCCTCGTCGACGGCGGGAAGGGGCAGCTTGCGGCGGCGGTCGGCGTCCTCGACGATCTCGGGATCAAAGTCCCGGTCGCGGCGATCGCGGAACGCGAGGAGGAGATCTTTGTGCCGGCGTTCTCCCACCCCCTGCCGCTTGACCGGCACGAGAAGGCATCGCTCTTCCTCCAGGAGATCCGCGACGAGGCGCACCGGTTTGCGATAACCTACCACAGGAACCTGCGAAGAAAGATGGTGACACCATGACGGCATTTCAACTGAAGGCGGAGTTCAAACCGACCGGGTCGCAGCCCGACGCCATCAGGGAACTCACGGACGGGATAGCCCGGGGCGAGCGCTACCAGACCCTCCTCGGGGTCACGGGCTCGGGGAAGACGTTTTCGATAGCAAACGTCGTTGAGGATGTCCAGAAACCCACCCTTGTCGTTGCGCACAACAAGACGCTTGCCGCCCAGCTCTACAACGAGTTCAAATCGTTCTTCCCCGAGAACCGGGTGGAGTACTTCGTCTCCTACTACGACTACTACCAGCCCGAGTCATATATCGCGAAACGCGACCTCTACATCGAGAAAGACGCCCAGATCAACCCGAAGATCGAGCAGATGCGGCTTGCCACAACCGCATCGGTCCTCTCGCGCCCCGACACCCTCGTGGTCGCCTCGGTCTCCTGCATATACGGTCTTGGGAACCCTGCGAACTTCCAGGGGATGGGGTTCGAGGTGAAGGTCAGGGACAGGATGCGACGGGACGATATCATACGCCGTCTCATCGATATCCAGTTCGAGCGAAACGATATCGAGCTCGCGCCGGGCAGGTTCCGCGCGCGCGGCGACACCATCGATATCATCCCCGGCTACTTCAACAACATCATCCGCATCGAGCTCTTCGGGGACGAAATCGACCGGATCAGTGAGATCGACCGGGTTTCAGGCCAACGTCTTGAGACGATGGACTACTTCTTCGTCTACCCCGCTCGCCACTTCGTCGCTCCCGAGGAGGTGAAAGAGCGGGCGATCGTCTCCATCGAGCAGGAACTTGAGGAACGCCTCCCGGAACTCGGCATGCTCGAGGCGCACCGGCTCCGGCAGAGGACGCTCTACGACATCGATATGATCCGCGAGACCGGGACCTGCAAGGGGATCGAGAACTACTCCCGCCACTTCGACGGGCGGAAGGCCGGGGAGAAACCCTACTGCCTGCTGGACTACTTTCCTGAGGACTTCCTGATGGTGATCGACGAGAGCCACCAGACCCTGCCCCAGGTCAGGGGGATGTACCGCGGCGACTACTCGCGGAAACAGTCGCTCGTGGATTACGGGTTCCGGCTCCCGTCGGCGTTCGATAACCGGCCGCTGAAGTTCGACGAGTTCTCGCGCTACATGCGAAACGTCATATTCGTCTCGGCGACACCGGGAGACTACGAACTGAAACGGTCGACCGTCGCCGAGCAGATCATCCGGCCGACGGGGCTTGTCGATCCGGCGGTCGAGGTCCGGCCGATCGAGGGGCAGATACCGGACGTGATAGCGGAGATCCGGACGACGATCGACCGCGGCGACCGCATACTGCTGACGACCCTCACCAAACGGCTTGCCGAGGAGCTCTCGGAGTACCTGGCCGGAGAGGGGATCAAGACCCGTTACCTCCACTCCGAGATCGACACCCTCGAACGGACGGAGATCATACGCCAGCTCCGTCTCGGGAAGTACGACGTCCTTGTGGGGATCAACCTCCTCCGGGAGGGGCTCGATATCCCGGAGGTCGGGTTCGTCGGGATCCTCGATGCCGACAAGGAAGGGTTCCTCCGCGATGCCCGAAGCCTCGTCCAGACGATCGGGCGGGCTGCCCGGAACGCGAACGCGAAGGTCGTGCTCTACGCGGACGTCATGACCGATTCGATCAAGAAGGCGATGGCCGAGACGGAGCGGCGGCGCACGATGCAGCTTGCGTACAACGCCCGGCACGGCATCACGCCGCAGACGATCAAGAAGCCGATCCGCGAGAAAGAGGTCGAGATCACCGATATCAAACATGTCCCGAAGTCCGAGATCCCGAACCTGATCATCGAGCTCGAGGCCGATATGCGGGAGGCGGCGGAACGGCTTGAGTTCGAGCGGGCGATAGCGCTCCGGGATACGATCAAGAGGTTGCAGGAAGGAAAAGGGCGGTGAGGAGGAGCATCCGCCCTCTCTTATGCCTCGGCGGGCGCCTCCGTCGGGCGCGCCTCCCCATCCTCGGGGAGGATGATCCAGAGCAGGATGTAGATGATAACGCCGGGGAAGACGCTCGTGAGCACGCTGAGGATGATCCAGATCACCCGGATGAGGTTCGGATCGACCTCGAAGTATTCTCCGATACCGGCGCATACGCCTGCGATCCACCGGTCGGTCGTTGAACGGGTCAGCTTCTTCATGGTAACTCCTGAAATGTCCATTCTACCGCCGAAGAGATAGGTGTTTCCCCCGGTTCAACTGGATGCGGGGTTCGCGCGATCGCGCCCCGGATGGCCGATTCCGGGGCGGTTCTTCCTGCGATCCCGTGCGGCCGGGACGCAGGCGTCGCAACCGCCGCAGGGTTTCTTGAAACGCTCCCCGAAGTACTCGATGAGCGCCTTCCTCCGGCATCCCGTCGCGGTGCAGTAATCGACCATGCTCTGGAGTTTCGAGCGTGCAACCTCGCGCTGGAACTCGGACGGAAGGTCGCGGTCGATGAGAGACCTGAGGCGCCGTGCATCGTCGTCGCCATACAAGAGGATGCAGTCGCTCTCGCCGCCGTCCCTCCCCGCCCGGCCGCTCTCCTGGTAGTAGGCCTCAAGCGTCTTCGGCATATCGTAGTGGACGACGAACCGCACATCCGGTTTGTCGATCCCCATGCCGAACGCGCTCGTCGCACAGACGATCCCGACTTTCCCGCCGATGAACCGGTCCTGCGCCTCCGCCCGGGCGGCCGCCGTCATGCCGGCATGGTAGGGGAGCGCCGGGATGCCCCCGGCACGGAGCCGTGCTGCAAGCGTCTCAGCCCCATCCCGGGTTCCGACGTAGACGATCCCGGCCTCACCCTTCCGGCCCCGGAGGAAGGTATGGAGCCGTTCGTACGCATCCTCCTCTTTCGGGAGAACGGTGTAGCGGAGGTTCGTGCGGTTGAAACTCCCGACGTAGACCGAAGGGTTCACGAGATTGAGCTGGCGGGCGATGTCGTCGCGGACATCGGGCGTCGCGGTCGCCGTCAGGGCAACCATCGGCACGCCGGGGAACCGTTCCTTGAGCACCGCAAGCGACCGGTATTCCGGCCGGAACTGGTGTCCCCACATCGATATGCAGTGCGCCTCATCGACCGCGATCAGCGTGACGGGCATGGATGCGATCCGCTGGAGAAAGTCGTCGCTGACCGCTTTTTCCGGCGAGACGTAGAGGATCTGGATCAGGCCTTCGTCCATCTCTGAGAGGATTCGCCGCGTCGCCGTGTAGGAACAGGCGGAGTTCAGCGCTTCAGCGCCGATCCCGCGTGCCTGCAGGTCGTCGACCTGATCCTTCATCAACGCGATGAGGGGGGATATCACCAGCGTGATACCGTCGCCGATGATCGCTGGAACCTGGTAACAGAGTGATTTGCCGCCTCCGGTCGCGAGCACGGCAAGGACGTCGCGCCCATCGAGGAGATCGCGGATGATCTCCTGCTGGTAGGGGTTGAATGCAGAATGCCCGAAGTAGCGCTGCAGAATCAGGTGCAGGCGATCCATCGATATATATGGGGGTTCCACCGGCATAGTATCTTCGACCCGGAGATCCGGCGGAATCAGGTTAATCTGCGGGGGTGAAGGGGGGAGTGCCCTCTCTACACGGTCTTGATCGCATATGCCTCTATCTATGCCTCTACCAACAGTCCCTCACCCCTGTCTTTAACCCCTGTCTCTGTCATGCAAAACTCCTCCCGGAGCCCCCTACCCCGCCCGCGCCTCCGGCGCTCCTCCCCCGCCCCCTCCGGGGGCAGGGGCAGTGCGTGGC
>JBAYQF010000040.1:0-9724 GCA_041677325.1 Methanoculleus sp. | reverse complement strand
TGACGAGGGAGGCGAGGGCCGTGAAGAGGGTCACACCCGCCGACGGCCCGTCCTTCGGGGTCGCCCCCGCCGGCACGTGGATGTGAACGTCGCTTGCGAAGAAGTCGAACCCGGTCGCGATCGCCGCGAGTCTCGAACGGATCAGGCTGAGGGATATCTGGGCCGACTCCTTCATCACGTCGCCGAGTTGCCCGGTCAGCGTGAGCTTCCCCTTGCCGGGCATGAACGTCCCCTCGATGAAGAGGATGTCGCCGCCGACCGGCGTCCAGGCAAGCCCCGTGACGACGCCTGGCGGGTTCTCCTTCCGCGCCACGTCCGGCCGGACGGTCTCCCTCCCGAGGATCTCGGGGAGCATATCCACCGTCACGACGACCGGCAGGCCGATTGGCCCCGAGACGATCTTCGCAGAGACGTACCGGGCGATACGGGCAAGCTGCTTCTTGAGCGTCCGGACACCGGCTTCCCGGGTGTAGCGGTCGATGATCGCCGAGACGGCCTCATCCTCGACCCGGAGGTGATCCGGAGTCAGGCCGTGCTCCTCGAGGGTCTCCGGCAGGAGGTGATCTTTTGCGATCGCGAACTTCTCGTTCTTCGTGTAGCCCGATATCTCGATGAGCTCCATACGGTCGAGGAGCGGCGCCGGGATCGTCGCGAGGCTGTTTGCGGTCGCGATGAAGAGCACATCCGAGAGGTCGTAGGGTACCTCAAGGTAGTGGTCGGAGAACGTGCTGTTCTGCTCGGGATCGAGGACCTCGAGGAGGGCGCTTGCCGGGTCTCCCGAATACGAGACGGCGAGTTTGTCGACCTCGTCGAGGATGAAGACCGGGTTCTTCGCGCCGGCCCGCTTCATCCCCTGGATGATCCGGCCGGGCAGCGACCCGACGTAGGTCCGCCGGTGCCCCCGGATCTCCGCCTCGTCCTTGACGCCGCCGAGGCTGATCCGGACGTATTTTCTCCCAAGCGCATCCGCGATGCTCCGCCCGAGGCTCGTCTTCCCGGTTCCGGGCGGGCCTGCAAAGAGGAGGATCGAGCCCTGCTTCTCCTCCTTGAGCTTCATGACCGCGAGGTGCTGGACGATCCGCTCCTTGACCTTCTCGAGGCCGTTGTGGTTGCTCTCGAGCACCCGGCGGGCCTCATCGATATCGATGCTCTTCTTCTCGACCGTCCAGGGGAGATCGAGCAGGAGATCGAGGTAGTTCCGGATGCCCTGGCTCTCGTGGTGCTGGCTCCCGCCGGTCTCGAGTTTCTTCAGTTCGGCGAGCGCCTTCTTCCTGACCTCTTCAGGCATCGTCGAGCGCTCGATCCGCTCCCGGTAACCCTCCTCGCCGGACGGGTCGTCGCCCCCGTTGAGCTCTTCCTGGATAACCCGAAGCTGCTCGCGGAGCATCGCCTCGCGGTTCGCCTTACCGACCTTCTCGGAGGCTTTTTTCGCCACCTCGATCCGGAGGTTGATGCTCTCGCCCAGGTTCAGGAGGAGACGGAGGAATGCGGTATACCGCTCCCGGACGGAGGCAACCTCGAGGAGCGACTGCTTCTCCGAGACATCCACCGGGAGGAAGGGCATGACGAACCCCATGATCTGGTCGACGGACTCCATCCTGTCGACGGGGCGGGTGAACTGTTCGGAGCCCTGGAAGTTGCCGCTGATCTCGTGGACGGCCTTCTTCACATCCGCAAGCATCGTTGCCCGGGTCTCCCCATCGATATCCACGATGTCCGGGAGGGGTTCGGGAACGGCGTAGAGCTGCCCGTCCCGCTCGGAGAGCGTTACGGCCTTCACCCGGCGGATTGCGTGGGCGAAGATGAGATAACCGTCGTCCGCAGGCTGGATATGAGCGATAGCGAGGAGGTTTCCGATCGTGTAGAACGCATCGGCCGGGTCCTCAGAAGACTCTGCGCCGCTCTTTGCGGTCAGCCCGATTGCGGATACCGACCCGTCGCTCTTCGCGGCATCGATCAACGCCCTTCCTGTGTCTGCGTCGACCTGGAGCTTCGTCCGGGTCTCGGGGTAGACCACGGTCTCGAAGAGCGGTATGACGATGGTCTCTGTGGTTTCGGGGTGTGGTGAGTGCATGGTGACTCCAATCATTTAGTTTGAATTTACCTAACAATACGGCCGGCCAAAAAAAATTACCTGACCTTTCGGAGGATCTCGAGGAGGAGATCCACCTCATCTTCATCGAGCGTCCGCATCATCCTCTCGATCATCCGGTGGAGCGCGTTCTGTTCGGCGTTGGCGAGCATCCGCCCCTTCTCGGTCAGCCGGATGTAGGCGATCCTCCCATCGTCGGGGCACTTCTGGCGGTAGGCGCACTCCATCCGGACGAACCTGTTGACCATCTCCGTGACGGTGGGCTTCGAGGTTCCTGTGATCCCGGCGAGTTCGCTGAACGTCATGTCGTGGTGCTCGCCGATGACTCTCAGGTAGGCGATCTGCTTTGCCGTCATCCCGGCATGCCCGCACCCGGAGAGGATCTCGGCGGAACACTCATCTCTGATGGCGATCAGGCGATCAAACACCTCGATCAGCTGCTCGACCCGTGCCGCCATGGTTGATACCCATTAGTTTGGTTTGACCTAACTATAAAGGTTGTGATAGCGGGTGCCGGGGAGAGGGGCATCCAGGCTCTTGAGAGTTCAGGTCTTCGTATGCGCACCAAGCACCGCAAACCCCCCATCCTGGGTCTGCACGATATCCATGACGATATCCACCTCCGTCTCCGTGCCGGTTCCAACATGGGCAATCACACCGCGATCGTCGTATTTCATCACATGGATCGGCGACCCGAGATGGTTTCCGAAGGTGTAACCGTCGCCCCCGGAGCTTTCGAGGCAGGCACAAGCGTAACCCCCGCCGGAGGCCCGGGTAACCGGGCAGGGCATATAAAACTCCGTCACGCTCATATCAGAGCCGTCCCGGCCGAGGGTTCGGTCGACCGCGACCGATCTTCCGACGACCTCCCCTTCCAGGGTTCTGCCGACCTTATAGAGCAGCTCCACACTTCCATCCGGCTTTTCCCGTAGCAAGTATACCCAGTATAGCGTGACTTCGGTGAACTCAGGTTCTTTTTCGAAGGTGCGGTTCCAGACAACCTCGCCCTCCCTATCAAGCCGCATCACCCAGAGCGGATGCCGATCCATCGTCCCTGCAACGATGTACCCCCCGTCTGATGCCGAAGCAACCCCCAGAACCCGTCCCAATCCGAGAGCCGGGTAGGTCCGTTCCCAGAGTAGCGACCCGATATCGTTCACGACCGCCACCCAGACATCGTCACCGTGCTTGCTCCCTGCAGCCACGATGCCTCCGTCCGGCAGACCGGAAATTCCAAGCACGGATTCCGACATGTGGTGGGTCCAAATCGGCGTTCCATCGCCGGCAACACGAAATAGAAACCCGTCACCTGTCCCAATGGTGAAACTGCTGTCGAAATGGGAGACGATCACCTGAACCGCACGCCGTGTCGGGTAGGACCGGTTCCATTCAATACGACCATCCTCCGCGATCTTGAGCAGCAGGGCCTGCTCATCGCTTTCAGGAGACTGTTTGACCGATCCTCCGACAAGCAGACCACCATCTGAAACCGGCAAAAGGATGGTGCCGTATTCGTCGCCCCCTTCATCAAAGACAGTGTGCCAGATCTCGATACCGTCAGCATCGGTTCGGGTGACGGTGAGATCATGGCGATCGGCGACGAAGTCGCTTGAGAGGCATCCCAATGCAAAAACAAGGGCGATGAGGAATAAAAGAGCAAAGAGAATCGCCCGGTTACGGATCCGGCCCATCATAGCGGCATGAGCCCCCCGGCGGTGGCATGATATCCGGCCGGCACCAGGACGAATCCCGACTCCGTGCTCAAAACGACCGCATCCACCGCTGCCGTCCAGACATTCTCTTTGACGAGGTATTTCACGCCCCCGCCGCCCTGGTACCTGAGGTCGAACGAGATCGGCGTGGCGTTTTCCTGCGGAACAAAACCGTCGAGGAAGACGACCGTGGTATAGGTCCCGCCCGAGCCCCGGCTGAACTCTTCGACGCTCACGTTGTCCGGGGTCGCAAGCACGGGCATGAGCAGTCGGGGCTCATCCCTCTTCTCGGATTCGCTGAATGGTATGAAGATGTCGGGCACATACCCCTCCGTCGTCGTGAACGCAAGCATCTTCCCGTATGGTGTCTCCCGGACCGCCGTCTGCCATCCGGAGAGGCGGCGGTCACCGATGAGCACCTCTTCTGAGATCGCGAGAACCCCCTCTGCGTTCGCCGGAACCGGGATCATGACCGTGGCGGTGCCGTTCACGGCAAGACCGGAGAGACCGGTGATCTCGATCAAGTAGGAGTTGGTCGGCATGGTCGTCGAGACGAACGCAGGGCCAAGGAAGAGGAGGAAGACCACCACGACAAGGATGACAACCGCTACGAGCAGGTTCAGCAGGGTTTTTCGGGTATTGTTACTGTCCATCTTCTCACCATCGCCCGGCCGGGTGGGCCCGCCTTACGGGATCCCTGCATGAGAACTCAACGTTCCCCTATAAACGATTTTTGTCCGACCTCTCTACACATCGAGGCAGTTCCACCCGTTTTGTTCCGGGAGGTTGGTCGCAACCGATCGGGGATGTCTGCTGCACCGGTTGATTCCCTGTCGCACGGGCCCCCATGGCAGTTTTTTCGGACAAGAGGTCTATCGAGCGTTCCCGATCCGTAGAGAAACCGGACAAAAATCGTTTATAGAAGAACGTCGACTTTTCATCGATTAATGCAGGAGCCGGCACCCGGACAGGCGAGTGCCACCGACCGGGAGAGGAGATCCATGTCGACAGAGATACCACCAAAAATAGCCTTCTTCGGCCCACGGCAGCTCTTCCGGCGCCTCAACGAAAGGTCGTTACGTGACGATCTCACGTTTTACTTCGCGATCGCCGTAGCCGCATCGATCCTCTGGATGATCGTCTCCATCCTCGCGGAACCGCACCCGGCGGAGGGGCTGCACCTGACCGGACTCTTTCTCCCGGGAATCTTCATCAGTATATTCCTCGGTCTCATGAACGGGGCTATCGCACTCCTCGCGGTCAGCCTCGTCGAACACTTCTTCCTGCTCTTCGTCGACGTCCACCGGGAGTTCGAGCAGACGATGAAGTCGGTGGCCTACGCCCTCTCGCCGCTCATCCTCTTCTCCTGGGCGATCGCCCTGGGCGTCCCGTTTGCCGGGCTGCTCCTCGCCGCCGGGTTCTGTCTCCTGACCTACTTCGGGGTACGGGTGTTTCATGAAAAATCCGGGGATCGCGCCGTCTTCGTCGCTCTTGCAACCGCTGCGGTCCTCGCGTTCTATATCCATCGCGCGATGGGGTTCGGATAACCGGTGGCGCCCGTGAACTGCAACCACCTGTCGCTCCTGGGGAAACTTCTGCTCGCCCTTGCCGCAGTCGTCCTCGCAGTTAACTTTTACCAGGATATCGTCCTGCACGGCCGGCCCGGTGTCCTTGCCCGGTACCTGTTTTTCATCCTGCTGTTCGGCAGCCTCATCGTGCAGGTCGCGAGCAAACGGTGCCGGAAGGAGGAGGAATCAGGCTCATTAGTTCGCTAATTTGAGCGTCCGCAATCGCCCCATGTAGCCATGCATAGCGATCTACAACGGGATCGGCGGACCCGGACTCGGACTTCGCGGCAACGCGCTCTTCGCGTGAGACTGTATCATCACTTATAGACTGTTCACGCGGGAGAACGCGAAGAGAGGTCAATGGGTTGACTTCTTGAAGATTACCTCGACCGTTTTAGCGAAGTACTGAGGCTGACCGTTGTGCCGTATGATGATCTCTTCGAGAACAGAACGGCTCAAAACCCTATGACGTGTAGACGATCGTGACAGAAATCGTTTATAGAAGAACGTTGACTTCTCCCGCAGGTATCCGGGGCACGGCAGCAAAACCGGGCCCCGGACGGTGCACCATGTCGGATACGATCGTCGCCTCCCTCCCCCGGAGCCGGTTCTCGCCGGCCATCCCCCTGCTCGTCGCGATCGTTGCAAGCGTCGCCTGGGCAGGCACCGCCAGGGCCGCCTCCGGAGCGCCGGGGCCGGCATCGGGGTTCGTCCTCCCCACCTTCGTCCTCGTGATCGTCACCCTGGCGGTCATGGGGGCCGTAACACCGCTTCGCCTGATCGAGGGTGCCGTCCCGGTCAGGAGAAGGCGGCAGGCGACGCTCGTTGCCATCGCGGCCTCGGTCCCGTTCGTAGCCGCCCTGGTGGTGAACCCGGACCGGTGGCCGGGCGGGCCCGTTCGCCCCATCGCAGAGAGCGTGCCGATCTTCGGATGGTTATTCGACGGCATCATGGGCATCCTGCCGTTTGCGGCGAATACGCCTGTTTATAAGCTCTTTCACTCCGCATTCGCGACGTTCGGGTTCTACCTCGAGTGCGTGCTCATCGCCGCGATCCTCTACACCGCCCTCCGGACACGCACCGCCCTTGAGGGGAGAAATCTTCACCAGAACGCCAGGTACAGGAAATAGACTCCTATCAGGACGATCGCGACGCCGACGACCCGGTCGATGGCCTCACCGCTCATCCGCGGCTTCTCCCAGACCTTCTTCCCGACCACGCTCCGGAGCCTATGGTATCTCAAATGCCGGGCGTGCGGACCATACAATGTGTGATGCAGGAGTGAGCGTTGCCACCCGGGAACGAAGGCGAGATACGGTATGGGCTCTCGCACAGTGTAACTGTGCTGCAGAGTGTCATCCCGGAGAAGAAAACGTTGCCCGCTCTGGAGAAGTTCCCCCGGAGGCATCCAGAGAGGTATTTCAGATCGGAGCACCTATATTAATAGAACAATAATGGTCGCGTGGGAAATAGTATTCGCCGTCATACCTGCCCTGATCCTCTTCTTCTACGGAATCGAGAACTTCTCCCGCGAGATCCTCGCCGTTGCGAAAGGCAGCTTCGCCGCGATCCTCAGCAGGGTGACCAGGCGGCCGATCCTCGGCGCGATCCTCGGCGCCGTCGTCACCGCCCTCGTACAGTCGAGCGCAGCGACGATGATCATCACCATCAGCCTCGTCAATGCCGGAACACTCTCGTTCCTCCAGAGCCTCGGGATCATCATCGGCGCAAGCGTCGGGACGACCATGACCGCCCAGCTCGTCGCATTCAAGATGACGGCGTTCGGGCAGGTGCTGATACCCATAGGTTTTCTCGTCGGGATCCTCGGTGGGCGCTACAAGTTCCTTGGAAAGCCCCTCTTCTACTTCGGCCTGGTCTTTTTCAGTTTAAACCTCATATCGACGGCACTCACGCCGTTCCAGAGCGACCCCGAGATCATCGGGTTCATCGCACAGTTCTCGGCGGTCCCGGTCGCCATCCTGATCGGGTTCCTCGTGACGGCCATGGTGCAGTCGAGCGCCATAACGACCGGTCTTGCCGTCGTCCTCGCCCAGCAGGGGCTGCTCACCCTCCCACAGGCGATCCCGCTCATCCTCGGCGCACACATCGGTTCGACCACGACAGCCCTCATCGCCTCCTCCCGGATGAACCTCCACTCCCGGCGAGCAGCTGTGGCTCACTTCACCTTCAACCTCGGAGGGGTCTTCCTGATCCTCCCGATCCTCGGGCCTTTCACCGAATTCCTCATGGCGATCGGCGGAACCGAGGCGCAGATGGTGGCAAATGCCCATCTCTTCTCCAACCTGCTCACGGCGACGGTCTTCCTCATCCTCATCAACCAGTTCGGGCGGTTCGTTACGTGGCTGGTGCCCGGAGACGAGCCCGAGGTCCTTATGCGGACGCATCACCTCGAGGATGGTGTTCCTGATGATACACGCCACGGGTTTGAGCTGATCCAGAAAGAACTCGGGCATGCACACGAGGTCACGCTCGACCTCTTCCGCGCAGCGATAGCCTACCTTGCGACGTCAAAAGAAGCGGACTACCAGATGGTCAACCGGCTCAAGAACCTCAACAACCACCTCGATGAGAAGATAGGCCAGGCGCTCCGGGAGATCTCGCGAAGACAACTCACGGAGAAGGAGGCGACCGAGGTGGTCTTCCTCGTCCGGATGTCAAACGAGATCGGCCGGCTCGGCTATCTCGGGTCGGATCTCGGAGAATTTTTCCGGAAGGCATCCCGGAACGGGAACAGTGCCTTTACCACCCTTGCGGAGAAGACGGAGAGTGTCTACCGGATCCTCGATGAGAACATCGTCGGGCTCGGCCGCCTCTTCCCTGAGATCGATGACGATACCATCGTAGAGCTCCGCGGTCGGGACGTTGAGCTCCAGCACGCCATCAACAGACACTACCGCGAACAGCTCGGGAGTCTCCGCGAGGAAGGCGACCGGGGAGACAGCCGTTATCTTGAAGCCCTCTCCATCATCGAGGCGGCGAACGCCAAGGTGCGGGATCTCCGTAAACTTGCCGAGCAGTACTCGCGTGAGAGAAAGATCGAGCGGGAATCAGTCGGGATGGACGACACATCTTCTCTGAGCCACCCGGTAGCCGGAGATGACCAGAAGAGAGTCCCCGATCTCTCGATCGAGCACCGGATCCCCGGAATCAATATACAGGATGGGTGTTCCGGCGAGTTTTCCGGGCGTGGCGACCACGATCAGGTTCGGTAACCCGGCCTTTCGGAGCACCGCAGGACTGATCTGCTGGTTCCCCCGCCCGAGGACGAACCCCTGGGCACCGATCGGGCTCACAATGACCTTTGCCCGCGGATATTCGTCAAGAAGGGCAAGAAGGGCTCGCTCATCGGTGTTCCAGGCGAGAACCTCCCCGTTCCTGACGGCATCGACCCCGAGGAGCGTCGGGGTAAGACCGAGCCGCTCCATGATCCGCGCCGTCGTGCTCCCGGCGCCGACGATGTAGAGAGTCTCCGGGAGCATGACCTCGCTCATGAACGCTGCGATATCATCCTTCGCCCGCTCTTCGTCCTGCTGCTCGAAAACCTGTTTTCCGCCCTGGATCCGCTCCGGTATATAGGGGACGGAGGCGTAGCCGTAGAGGCGGGCGGAGAGCCGACCGGACCGGTAGGCCTCCTCATCGATATCCATCACCTCGGAGTCCCGGCAGGATATACCGCCCGCCCGCCGGATGAGGTCAGCCGCCGCCACCGGGTTGACCGCAAAGACCGCCGAGTACATCTTCACCCCGGCGGGGATGCCGAGGACCGGCACCTCCCGGCCGACGATGTCAAAGACATCCCGGGCCGTCCCGTCCCCGCCGCAGAAGACGATCAGATCGACTCGGGCATCGAGGAACGCCCGGCATGCGGTTGTTGTGTCGGCGGCGCTCGTCGGGGCGGAGGAGGGGTAGAGGACGGTATAGCAGTCGAACCCTGCATCGAGAAGGGCATCCTCACCCATCGCGCCCGAGCAGGTATACCACTCGATGCTGTCATCCAAAAGGAGGGAGAGAGTCCGGACAGCCCGTTCCCGGGCACGGGGGACGGCTCCCCGCCGGAGTGCCTCCGAGACCTTTCCATCCGTTCCCGCGAGCCCCACGGCCCCGCCCATCCCGGCGACGGGGTTGACGAGGAACCCGACGGTCCGCATTACTCCGTCACCGGCAGCCGGGCAAGCGACTCCTTGATCAGCTCCATCGGGTACTCGTAATCGACGAGCGAACCCGCAAAGTATGCCTCGTAAGAGGAGAAATCGAAGTTTCCGTGCCCGGAGTTGTTGAAGAGAATCGTCTTTGCCTCCCCGGTCTCGCGACACCGGAGGGCCTCATCGATC
>JBAYQF010000039.1:0-10096 GCA_041677325.1 Methanoculleus sp. | reverse complement strand
TCGCGGGGTCGTCGACGGTGACCTTGACTGAGTATGCATCTTTGAGGCCGGCGTTGGTCACGTCCCCGGTCAGCGTGACCGCGTTGCCGCTCCGGGCGATCTCGATGTTGTTGACCACCATGTCGGGCGCAACCGCCCGCTCGCCGATCTCGACCGGGATGGTCAGGATGGTGTGGTGCTCGTTGATCCCGTTCCGGTAGGAGACGTCGAAAGTAAGTTCAGTCGACTGCGACGCCGTGATCTCAAACGAGGCATTCTTTTCTTCATCAGACGCGAGAGCGCCGAGGAAGACGGCCGTCCTGGTGTTCCTGATACCTTCACCGCTTGGGGTGATGGTTACGCCGTTCACACTGCCCTCACGGGGGTTCCCGACGGAGAGCACGATGGTATCTTTGCCGTCCACCGGAAAGGTTTCCGGAGCGTCGACGACGTTGACCTGGATCTCCGTGCTCTCAACCGTCACCGGAACGGAGTAGCGGATGCTCCCGCCGTCTCTGATGTCGAGGTAGAAGGTGGGGTAATATATACCGTCCTCGGTATCGGCCCTTACGGTGAAGGTGAACGACATGGTGTTTCCAGGGCCGATGATGCCCACCGAATCGTACGTCTTGTCGTTGAGAACCGAGATCCCGTTGGGATACAGTTCTGCCCTTCTGATGGTGACGCCTGCATCTCCGGTGTTCTTGATCTCGACCGTCACCGTGCCGGTATCCCCGCGCATGAGCGTATCGGGGTTGACGATGACACTGGTGACCGCGATCTGTTCCTCCGCCGACGCATTGGCCGCCGTGGCACCACCCACGATTGCCGAGAGAAGGAGGAGCACGATGCAGATGTTTCGTTTCATCATCGGCTTTGCCTCCGACGTATCGCGATGTCGGCACGAGTGCCGGACATCGACGCTGTTCTGGTATCGTTCTGGCAGTTTTTCATGTTTCAACTCACGCTAGATCTTCTGCTCTGATGTCGTGCTCTACCCTGTATCCGGGCTGCCCGACAATGTAAACTAGATTTTACATATTGTTATTTATACATTACTAAATGGAAGCAAATATCATAAAAGAAATTGTATCTCTGACATTTCAGTGGTGCAGGTCTGGTTCGCGGGCGTCCGGCCCCGGTTCGGTTTTTTCTTCTCGCCGGTACGATGGATTCCGGAGGCAGGGGTTTATTTTTTCAGGTTTGCGTTTGCACGACGCGCCGGCGTCATATCCTGTTTAGGAGAGAAAGGGTGGAAGGGGGGAGGTGTGGTTGGGCAACGAGGCGTTTCATGTATTATGGAGAGTTTTTTCTGGGAGAGTGTATCGCATGGTCGACTCCCTGGCCCTCTCACGGGTATATTGGCCGACTGCTGCCCGGGTTTTCAATCCTCAACTTGCCGCTGGGTGGCGGAGAAGGAAAGAGTTTTCCTCTTCCACTCTGTATCTGTATTTTCTGCCTTATCTGCTCTGATAGTCATTCATGCTCTACGGGTTCGCTGCCCTCCTCCGGGTAGGGTCTCCTGATGTTCTTTCCTGACCCTCCCGGAATGGGTGCGGGCGACGTTCAGTGTCGCCGTCTTCGTGATCTGGATCTTACTTTTCCGGCCGGTCCATCGGGGTTGTGTGAGTTGTAAGGCATGGCGCTTCTCCCGATGTGGCGCGGCTCCTTCCTGGTCAAGTACCTCCGTTCTGCTCCGGGCAGATGCCCCGCACAGGGAGATGACGGGAGAGTTCTGCCACGTAAAATATATTATACATTTTGTTATTAAAAGGTTACTATATGTCACCTACCTCGAACGCCGCACGACCCGGGACCAGTGTACCTTCTTCCCGATTTTTCCGGAAATCA
This sequence comes from Methanoculleus sp., assembly GCA_041677325.1. Classification (GTDB taxonomy): domain Archaea; phylum Halobacteriota; class Methanomicrobia; order Methanomicrobiales; family Methanoculleaceae; genus Methanoculleus. The sequence continues at coordinate 8,266 of JBAYQF010000039.1, read as the reverse complement.
GGCGAAAACTGTTGATTCTATGGATGAAACAGGTTCTGCAACCTCCGGTCGGTACGAAGCATGGAGATACTGTTTGGAACTTCAGGGGCGCTTCGCCGTATCGCCGTAGAGGAAGATATCCTCGATGGTGACGCCGAAGAACCGGGCGATCTTGAAAGCGAGCTCGAGCGAGGGGTCGTATTTCCCCTTCTCGATGGCAAGGATGGTCTGCCGGGTGACCCCGAGTTCGTTTGCGAGCCCTTCCTGGGTCAGGTCGTGCATCGCCCGGTAGACCTTAATCCTGTTCTTCATCGATATCCCAGTCTCCGTACTTGCGGGCGTAATACATCCTGAACCCGACGTACAGGAAGATCATCAGGCAGAGCAGCGCCATCTGAAAGAGAGCGAAACTGCCGACAAACGGGAGTTCGAGCACGTCGGGCGCGGCCGTTCCGGGCGGTCCGGGGTGGGGCGGGCGCAACCCGAGCGGTCTTGAAAATGCAACGACCGCACTCCCGAGACTGATCGCAAAGAAGACCACCCAGAAGATCTCCAGTGTCCGGAGCGCCGCTTTCTGTGTGATCATCGCAGTCCGTTCGTCCTCTATCCTCTCGTCGACCCTCCGCCTTGCCATGTAGATCAGGAGGACGCCGAGGATGAACGCAACCTGGATCAGGATCGGCTCCTCGACCTCTACCGAGAGCCAGAAGATGCCGACCTCGGCGAGCGCAACGATACCCGCCAGAAGGTAGAACGTGTTTCGTCTCATAGCAGTCCGTGTATACGATCTTGGGCATTTCGTTATTAATGTTTAACTTCAGGTCGGAGAGATCCCGGCATCCCGAAGAATGCCCGGTAAATCATCCGGTGTGCCGCTTCAACCGGGGTAAAGCAGCCTATCGAAAGAAGTTCTCTGTTGTGGCGGCATCACTCGGCCAGGCGACGGGTGTACGATGTGTCGAGAGAGCAGCATGTTGGGTACAGGGAAACCATTTTACAGAAAATGCGGGACGCTATCATTAAATAGGCTCCCTTCCGTAACCCTATATCCGAACATAACCAAAACCAGGAGTTCCATGACTGTTCTGTCCGTACATCCCGGCTCGATCCTCGAAGATACCCTGGGAGAGATCCATGAGATACTCGGGAGCGATCTCGACTCCATCACCGTGGAGCGGGTCGTGATTGGCATCTTCTTTACCGGCGTCAAACTCAGCGACGGCTCCGGGGGTCTCTGTTTCACCCCGATAAAGGAGATCCCGGAAGCGGTCTGCTGCCCGAGTTCGGCCCGCGCCATGCCCTACCCCGGCCGCTTTGCGGGGCGAAGTGCCGCGGAGTTCCTCCGCGATCTCCCCCGTGCACCGCCGCTCAAGAAAGCGGTCGGTATTGCCATCCTCAACGCGCTCTCGGAGTCCTGCTGGAAGCGCCGGCCCGACTACATCCGGGAGACCGGGCAGGACATACTCGATACCGTGCCGCTGCCCGAGGACGGGTACGTTGTGGTGGTGGGGGCGCTCGTGCCGATCATCCGGCGACTCAAGGCGCGGGGAAAGCCGTTCGGGATCCTTGAACTCGACCTGCGCACGTTGAAGCCCGACGAACTGCCTTACGCCGTCCCCCAGGATGCGGCGGATGCAGCGGTCAAGAGGGCCGATATGCTCGTCATCACCGGCACCACCCTCATCAACAACACCCTCGAGCCCCTGCTTGCCCTCGCCCGGCCCGGCGCTTCGATCGTCGTCGTCGGCCCGACCGCCAGCATGCTTCCGGATGCATTCTTCCGGCGCGGCGTAACGATACTCGGTGGGGATATCGTCACCCGCCCCGATGAGGTGCTCGATACGATTGCAGAGGGCGGCTCCGGGTACCACTTCTTCGGCAAATCCGCGGAGAAGGCGACCTTCCGCAGGTCGGAAACCCCCTGAACGAACTTTTTTACAGATTCAGGGTTCAAGGGATGCAAGAAAGCCCCCGGCTTTAGCCGAGGGGATGAACCGCACCCCCTGGTCAGTTCATTTTCGCCCTGCACGGGATACCCTGTTTGTCATAACACCATTGTTCTCTGTGCAGGGTGGGGCACACCCAAATCGACACTTGGAGATCAGGACCACTCAGGTGGATCAGTTTTAGATGAGTCTGGTGGATCACTTTTGAATGAGCCAAAACAGACTCTGATCTTTTGCACTCCCTGATGGCGGTGACGATCTCACATATCCAGTCCCGCCCTATAGATCTCCGCTTTGCATGCAGTCTCATCTGACCATACGGAGGATAAAACCCTCGAAGTCCGCTATACAATCGATCCTCAAAACACACATGTCCATCTGCAGACGGGAGGTAGGCTTTGCCAGGTGCTCTCCCGGCACACCCTGTCGCGCTCCCCGCCGGCCCGGCCTCTTTTGTTCTCGGTATGGATGAGGTATATCTATGATCAGCACTGATCATACCTTGATGACGACTACGGAGTTCATCCCCGTATCGCAAAAAACATACGAGGAGATCTCGGATCTGAAGGGTCCCAACAGAACGTTCGACGAAATTATCGCGAATCTGGTGGAGCAGGCAAAGAAGCAGCAGCTTGAGAACGACGTCGAAGCAATTCTTGCCCGCAATCGGTTCGTGGAGATATAACCGTGGCGTTCCGGGTTCTCGTGGATGAGGATGCATGTGTGTTTTTGCATTCCCTCGATCCAAAGAGCCAATGAATCGTCAGGGATTATATCAACACTTTGAAAGAGGACCCGTATCCTGGAACAGGGGGCAAAGAGAAACTTCGCACCGGCAAAAACAGGATCATTTACCGGATGCACATTGGACGCTCTTTTACGGCAATTTATACCATCGAACCGCACAATGATATCGTTCATGTCATCCAGATCCTGACCATTGAACGGGCACATCGAAGATACGGGCGTATGTGATCGGTCTCAGTACTTTGCTAATAACAGCCTTTGCAATCGATTCATCAATCTCGCATAGCGACCCAACGGAATCGGCAGCACCGGACTTCGCGGCTTCGCGTGAGGTTGTCGTTCTTTTCGGCATGACTCCGCCATGACATGCATCCCTGGCAACGGGTGGTGCGTGAAACTCATGGGACAATGTGATGACCTCTGGGAGCCTTACCCGGACGGGTTGCCCGGATAAGAGTGTGAAGGATGATGTCCATGGCCTTAATCTGACGCCAGTGAGGATCACCATACCACCAATCCCGGTGGTGCAAGTCCCGGTCGATGAAGCGTGAATCTCCTGGCTTTAGCCCGGGGAGAGTGTCACGGGCGGATCTTCTGGAGTAGAAACGGATCCGCCTCCGAAACGGATCCGCCTCCGGGGCATCTGCGCCAGTGGACAATCCTGTCGCTCTCTTCGACCGATCCTTATTTCTGGTGGTGTGAATTATTAATGCTATTTAGTTAACATAGTTGCAAATAAAAGCATATTTACTTAACCGTGAAGAAGAATCAATAACCCTACATGGCTGATGCAGAATCTATAGGATCGCCTCTTACGGCACCGACCGGCGCCCCATCGGAGACCCGGTTGCAGACAGCCAGTGCAACATCGACCCCATCCGTCTTAGACCGGGAACTGCCCAATTACCGGTTCCGGTTCATCCTTCTGATACTCGCCGCTTTTTTCTGCATCATCGGGTCGTTTGCCGTCGGCAGGTTCTCGCTCGACGTCATCGACGCTGTTCTCATCCTCCTCTCGCCGGCCGTTTATTTCGTCATGTCACTTGAGATCCCGGTCCTGAACGATATCCTGCACATTCTCCTCTCACCGCTCCTTCCCGTGGTGGAGACCTGGGATGATGCGATGTACAGCGTCGTCTGGAACATCCGCCTGCCGCGGATCCTCGCGGCACTTCTCGTCGGGGCCGCCCTCTCGACGGCCGGCGCCGCATATCAGGGAATGTTTCAGAATCCTCTCGTCTCTCCCGATATCCTCGGAGCATCCGCCGGTGCTGGTTTTGGAGCGGCTCTTGCCATCTATTTTTACCTCGGGACCGGGATGATCACGATCTTTGCGTTCGTCGGAGGCGTTGTTGCGGTCGGCACCGCGTATGCGGTCAGCCGCCTGACGAGAGGAAACCCCACCCTCGGCATGGTCCTTGCCGGCATCCTTGTCGCCAGCCTCTTCTCCGCGTCCACCTCCTACATCAAACTCGTCGCCGATACCAACGATCAACTGCCGGCCATCACCTACTGGCTGATGGGCAGTCTTGCCGGTGCGACCATGGAGGACGTCTACTTTGCGGGCGTGGTGATCATCATCGGCCTCATCCCGCTCTACCTATTCCGCTGGAGGATGAACGTCCTCACCCTCGGCGAGGACGAGGCGAAGAGCATGGGGATCAACACCAACCTGCTCCGGCTGATCGTGATCCTCTGCGCAACCCTCGTCACGGCGGTCGCCGTCTCCATCTCCGGCATCATCGGCTGGGTCGGCCTCGTGATCCCGCACTTCTGCCGGATGATCTTCGGCTACGACTACCGGAGGATCATACCTGCGGCAATCATTATGGGCGGTGGGTTCCTCCTGCTGGTGGACGATTTCGCCCGGACGATAGCAACCACCGAGGTGCCGCTCGGTATTCTCACGGCGTTTGTCGGGGCGCCGATCTTTGCCTATCTGCTGATGATGGGAGGGAGACGGTCATGAGCCTGGATATATCTCATCTCTCGTTTGCCTACGGCAGGCGTACCCGCCTGGTACTCGACGATGTCTCGTTCTCGGTGAAGGAAGGAGACCTCCTCGCCGTGCTCGGGCCGAACGGCGTCGGGAAGAGTACGATGTTCCGGTGCATCCTCGGATTTCTGCGAAACTATCTGGGCAACATCCGGTTGAATGGCCTGGACATCAAGACGCTCGATCACAAGGAGATTGCAAAACACGTCGCCTACATCCCCCAGTCGACGCATCCAGCCTTTAACTATACGGTGCTGGACGTAGTTCTGATGGGCCTGACCAATCAGATTCGTCTGCTTGGCACACCGAGCCAGATCCACATCGATGAGGCGTATGCTGCGATGGAGAACCTTGGCATCGCCCATCTCCGGAATGCGGGATACGGTGAGATCAGCGGCGGCGAGCGGCAGCTTGCCCTGATCGCCCGGGCACTTGTACAGAAGGCAAAGATCCTCATCATGGATGAGCCGACGGCAAACCTCGACTACGGCAACCAGTTCCGGGTGATGTGCCGGATATCGGATCTCGCAAGAGACGGCTACATCATCATCCTATCGACCCATAACCCGGATCATGCGTTTCTGTACGCAAACCGGACGCTGATGATCTACGGCGGGAGGGTGATCGCTGAAGGAACGCCGGAAGATGTTCTGGATGCAGGCCTGATCAAGGATGTCTACGGTGTGGATGTACATATCGAGGATTACCAGTACGGCTCACGTTGCCACAAACTCTGCATCCCGATCGACGGCGGCATCGGAAAGCACGGGTAGCACGATTGTTAATTAATTCTAGTTTACTTTATCGGGATAATAAGGTATTATGTTTTATCCCTTCAAATCTAGATCGTAGTTGTATGAGTTCCCGTTTTCGGGAGGTGCACATATGAAGACAGTAATTAACATGCTTATAGTTCTTGTTCTCCTCTCCGGCACTGTTGTCACGTTCTGCAGCGCCGCCGAGGAGACCCGGACCTTCGTCGACGATGTCGGCCGGGAGATCGCCCTGCCGGTCAAGATCGACGCGGTCTCGCCATCCGGCCCCCTGGCACAGATCGTGCTCTACTCGCTCGATCAGGACCTCTTCGTGAGTGTCTCCAGTGAGTTTACCGATGCCCAGGCGAAGTACATCGATCCCCGGCTCCTGACGCTTCCGGTCACCGGCCAGTTCTACGGCTCCAAGGCCTCGACCATGAACCCCGAGTCGATCATGGAGCTGAACAAACAGCTCAATATCGACGTAGTCCTGGATATCGGTGAGGCAAAGCAGACCATGAAGCCGGATCTCGATGATATCCAGTCGAAGACCGGTGTGGCGTTCGCGTTCGTCACCCAGAACAAGCTTGAGGATATTCCCGGCTCCTACGTGAAACTCGGTGAACTTCTCTCCCGCCCGGAGCGCGGCCAGGAGCTCTCCGACTACGTCTCCACGCTTCTTGCCGAGTTCGATTCCGGCATGACGACGATCGGCGCCGATAAAAAATCCCTGATCTACGTGACCGCCATCGACGGCAACTCCGTATCCATGATCGGAGAAGGGTCGTATCATGCCGAGGTCATCGATTATGTCGCGAACAACCTCGTAAAATCCGCGGCGAGCGGTTCCGGGACGGGCGATGAGTACACGATGGAGGATATCCTCCAGCTGAACCCCGACTACATCATCGTGGGATACGTCGACGGGCATACCTACTACAACACGATCATGACCGACCCGATGTGGCGGTCGCTCTCCGCGGTCAAGAACGGCAATGTTTACGAGGCGCCGTACGGGCCCTACAACTGGATGGGCGGCCCTCCGTCGATTCAACGGCTGCTCTCGATGGTATGGCTCGGCAACCTGATGTACCCGGATGTCTTCGACTACGATATCGACGAGCGCGTCAAGGAGTTCTACTCGCTGTTCTTCAAATATGACCTGACGGATGCGGAACTGGACGATCTGATGGTGTATGCAAAACCTGCCCCGGCATCTGCGTCGGCGCAGGCAACCACGAAGGCCCCGGCCCCGCTCTTCGGCGTTCTTGCAGGTCTCGCCGCAGCAGCGGTCGTTGCCGGGAGGAGATGCAACCGGTGAGTTGCATGGCGGTCGACTACATCGCTCTCTGGAACGAGCAGCACGAGGCGGCGAACCGTCAGAAGCAGACCTGGAATAGTGGTAAGAGTTTCTGGGAAGATCCGGAGAACATCCGCCGATTTATGGGCAGATTGATGGGGAGCGACCGGTCGCGCATCGAGGGCCAGCTTGCGGCAATGCAGATTCCTCCCGGGTCCACGGTGCTCGACATCGGTGCGGGCCCGGGGACCCTCGCCGTCCCCCTTGCCCTTGCAGGCTGCGACGTCACGGTCGTGGAACCGTCCGCCGGGATGCGGGCTGCGATGAAGGAGTACCGGGAGATCTCCGGGGCTCCGGCGATCCGCGAGATCCCCTCCCGGTGGGAGGATGCGGACCCGGGGGAGGTGGGGATGCACGATGTCGTCGTCGCTTCGTTCTCTCTCGCGCTCGACGATATCGGCCCATCTCTTGAAAAGATAGACTCGGCGGCGAAGCGGGCGGTGCACCTGTTCTGGTTCCTGACGCCGGCTGCATGGACCCGGGCGAACTTCAGTCTCTGGCCGCAACTGCACGGAAGCGAGTTTGCTGCTGAGCCGACGGCGGATCTGCTCTGGAACTGTTTGTGCCAGATCGGGATCTACCCGGACGTATCGGTTGAACATGTGGAGAAGGGGCAACGCTACCCGACCGAGGAGGAGGCCGTTGCCGACTACTGCCGGCGCCTCTATGTCCGCGACGACCATCAACGGGAGATCGTCGCCTCGTTTGTGCGCGAGAGGATCGTGCGGACAGAGGCGGGATTCGGTATCCCCGGGGTCTCGAAGACGGCCCATATCCGGTGGGAGAAGTCTCCCGGAACAGATGAGGGATCCGGCCACGTTTTGTGATTAGTATGCAGTCTGAAAACCCCGGTGCCTTCGGCACCACGATTGACTACGCCCGTTTGTGGGACGAACAGCATGCCCGTTCTCTTGCGCAGAAGGCGAAGATGGGTGAGAACGGCGGGAGATTCTGGTCGAGTCGGGATGTGGTCGACCGGTTTGTCAGGAATGTCATCTCGGGAGACCGGTCCCGTATCGAGAAGCAGATCGCCGGGATGCAGATCCCGCCGGGCTCGTCGATCCTCGATATCGGTGCGGGTCCCGGGACGCTTGCGGTTCCTCTTGCCCTTATGGGCTGCAGGGTCACGACCGTAGAGCCGTCGGCTCCCATGGGTGCGGCGATGGAGAAGTACCGCCGGACGGTGAACGCTCCACCGATCCGCGAGATCCGCAGCCGCTGGGAGGACGTCGGCCCGGATGAGGCGGGGGTGCACGATGTCGTCGTTGCCTCACGATCTCTCATTATGGGCGATATTCGTAATAGCCTTCTGAAGATGGATGCGGCGGCGAGACGCGCGGTGCACCTCTACTGGTTCTTCTCCTCTCCGTCTGCTTCGGGAGGGAATGTCGAACTCTGGCCGGCGCTGCACGGCGAGCCGTACTACGGTGAGGCGAACGCCGATGTTTTGTGGAACGTCCTCTGCCAGCTGGGTATTTACGCG
>JBAYQF010000038.1:0-10236 GCA_041677325.1 Methanoculleus sp. | reverse complement strand
TCGTCGGCAGCGCCGAGATGGGCGTCGCCTCCATCAGGACCGAGCCCGCCCGGATCATCGCCGGGGATACGGTCGATCTGACGATCCGGTTGGAAAACACCGGGACGGCGGATGCGGATTCTATCCGGGCGACGGTCGATGGTCTCACCTTCACGGGCTCAAAAGAAGCGTTCCTCGGGACGATCGAGCCGGGAAACGACGGACCCGCCATCTTCTCCCTCGAAGCCGATGAAGCGGGTGAGTTCGACTACACCCTCGTCATCCGGTATACCGACGGCTACGGCGAACATACGGTCCGGCAGGCCCTGCACCTCGTTGTTGCCGGGCGGAGCCCGGTTCCGGCGATTGCGGTTGCGGTGGTTGTCCTCATCGTCGCCGCCGCGGTTGCGATCTACTGGTACCGGCGGCGAGAAGAGGAGTGAGTGCAGTGTTTTCAGGCATCAAAACCTCTACGTTCCTCGCGTGGAAGTCAATCCAGCGCGGGAGCAGAGGGACGCTCGCCCTCACCATCATGATCATCGCCCTCATCTTCGTGAACCTGGTCTTCCTCCCCTCCATCATATCCGGGGTCGTCGTGACGTTCGATACCCAGTCGATCGATTTCGATCTCGGAAATCTGGTCGTCGAACCCCGGGAAGGCAGCCGGTACATCGAGGACGTAGCCGTCCTCCAGAGGAAGATCGAACGGGTTCCGGGGATCGTCGGCACGTCGCCCCGGATCGCCGCCGGGGTGACCTACTCCTATCGGGGCCGTAGCGCCGCGAGCACGCTCTACGGCATAACGCCCGAGGATGAGCGAGCGGTGACGAAGATCGCCGATCGGATGACCGCAGGCGAGTTCCTCTCGAACGGCGATACCGATGCGATCGTCATGGGCGCGACGCTCGCGGGGAGGGAGGGGGAGGAGGCGGGCGGTCTCCCCTCGCTTCAGGGCGTCGGGGTCGGCGATTCGGTGGAAGTGGCCTACCCGAACGGCGAGGTGCGGACATACCGCGTGAAAGGGATCTATGAGACACAGTCGTTCAGCGTCGATACGGCGGCCTTCGTCACCAGCCGCGAGATGAGCGAGGTGCTCGGCCTCGACGATCAGGCATCCATAATCCTGGTGAAGACCGAGGTTGACGGCAGGGAAGATGTCTATAAGAGGGAACTCCTCTCCTACGGCATCCAGGAGAAGATCCGGACATTTCGGGAGAAGTCAGGGGGGTTCGTCGACCAGGCGGTCCAGAGCTTCAACATCATCAACACCATATCGACGCTCGTCAGCCTGATCATCGCGATCGTTGTAGTATTCATCGTGATCTTCATCAACACCGTGAACCGCCGCCGCCAGATCGGAATCTTGAAGGCGGTCGGCATCGGCCAGCAGATCATCATCAACTCCTATCTCCTCCAGGTGCTCTTCATCACCACCGTCGGGGCGATCACCGGGATCGGGCTCACCGCCGGTGTGACGACCTACCTGACCGCCTACCCGCTTGTCTTTCCCGGCGGCCCGGTCTATCCCGACGTGGAGGCGTCGGCCGTCCTCCAGAGCGTCGTAAGTCTTTTTGCGGTCTCGATGGCAGCGGGCTACATCCCGGCATGGCGGATCGTGCGAGAGGATATCCTCTCTGCGATCCGGGGGTGAGGGGATGATCGTCGCGGAGAACCTCACACGGGTCTACACGATGGGGAGGGTGGAGGTCCATGCCCTTGCAGGCGTCTCGCTTGAGGTCGCAAAAGGAGAGTTCGTCGGGATCATGGGGGCAAGCGGCAGCGGCAAATCGACGCTTCTCCATATCCTCGGCCTCCTCGATCGCCCCACCTCCGGCTCGGTCACGATCGACGGGGTGAATGTCCTGGCCCTCTCCGACCACAAACGAACCCTCTTTCGGCTGAACCGGCTCGGTTACGTCTTCCAGGATTACGCCCTCATCGGGGAACTCACGGCGCTTGAGAACGTTTACCTGACGTCGCTCGTCCGGGGCGCACCGAAGGACGAGTATATCGAGCGGAGCGCCGATATCCTTCGGCAGGTCGGCCTCGGCGGCCGGACGGATCACCGACAGAGCGAGCTCTCCGGCGGGGAGCAGCAACGCGTCGCGATTGCCCGGGCGCTCATGAACAAACCGAGCATCCTGCTCGCCGACGAACCATGCGCGAACCTCGATAGCCAGACCTCAAAGAGCATCCTCGACCTCTTTGCACGGTTAAACAAGGAGCTCGACCAGACGATCCTGATGGTCTCGCACGAGGAGTGGCACAGGGAGTACTTCTGCCGGGTCGTCACGCTCCGGGACGGGGTGATCGGGGATATGGTGGAGTGCAGGAAGGTGTGACGTCTTTATCGCGCACGGATGAGGTCGGGTGCTCTCGGTACAGGCTACGCCGGAAAATGCCGCGATACTATTTTATATAGATCCCGATATACACCCCCGGCCGGTGAGAGGCATGCAGGAGCAGAAGACATTCAGGTGCAGGGATCTCGGTCTCGCATGCGAGTTTGAGGAGAAGGCCGAGAACGAGAACGAACTGATGAAGCGGGTCGAGGGGCACGTCCAGACAGCCCACCAGATGAACCTGGAGCATCCGGAAGTGCAGGAGAAGATCCGCAAAGCGATGAGGTGAGGGAACTTCCGGCTCTCTGAAAACACTTTTTGGGTTTCCGGTGTAGAATGACGGCAGGTTCATCACGGGTGCCCGCCATCATGACCGGATATGGTGCAACACCGGAATCACAGGAGAGACGTGCCTGTGGATGAGGCTGCCCGGCGGCGCCGGCAGCATCCCGAGTCCATCCTCGAAGAGATCGGGATCAGGCCCGGCTCGACCTTCATCGACGTCGGGTGCGGGGATGGGTTCTTTGCGCTCCCGGCGGCCAGAATGGTCGGGCCGCGCGGCCGCGTCTGCGGGATCGATATCGATGCCGAAGCGCTTGACCTCCTCGGGGAGAGGGCGTTTCGTGAAGGGTTCGACAACATCGTCCTCCATCACGGGATGGCTGAGGAGATCGTCCTCTGCGATAGTTGCGCGGACATTGTCTTCTTCGGCATCGATCTCCATGACTTCATCGATCCGGTCAGGGTACTACGGAACGCAGAACGGATGGCGGCTCCCGACGGCGTGATCGTCGATCTGGACTGGAAGAAGGAACCGCTCCCCCTTGGCCCGCCGGTCGGAAAGAAGTTCAGTCCGGAGCATGCGGCGGCGCTGATGGCGGAAGCGGGACTCGAAGTAAGGACGGTAGCGGAGTCAGAGCCATACCATTATGTCATCACGGCTGTACCGCGGGATAAAAGAGAGGGGTAGAAGTTACTTCAAGCTCGCAAGGTCCATAGTTGACGGCGTTTACGAACGCATCGAGATCCTGCTCGGACCCGCCATCGACACTGACGTAGACCATGAACCGATCGTTCACACCGACCCAGGTGTTGTAGGAGTCCGGCCTGGAGAAAATCTCCCAGACGAGGTAGCCACTTACCGTCTTCTGTTTGTAGTAACCCCCGGTCGACTCAAACGAGACGGGCGAGCCCCGGGACTGCCAGTTCCCCACATCGTAGTAGGCCGAATCCTGGATCAGGACCGTTGCTGAAGCGTCACTTTCTTCATAGTCTCGCCAGGCCCAGGTTCACTGATTGCCCCGCTCCATCATGGTGAATCCAGCAGATCCCCTGCAGTCCAACCTGCGAGCGCATCGGGCAGGTACGGGATCGGCGCCGTAAACAAGTCCGCGGTTACGGGCTCCGAGGATGCAAACATGCTGGAATGTTTGCGGCAGGTGGATTCGTGTGTGGATGCCCGAGCGAACGGATCAAAAACCTCTTTATAGTTCATGAATAACCCTCACGTATGATTCAACGAAAAAGGATCTATGCCATCGTGGTTGCAGGGTTCCTCGCACTCTGCATCTTCATGGCGGGCTGCACATCGGATCCGGTGGAACCCGGGACCCCGACCGCGGCACCGACCACAACCGCTCCCGTGGAGCAGTTCGCCTTTAACGAGACAGACGACAACAGGACAGTCACCGTCCCGGCTGGAAGCGAGATCGTCATCAGCCTCGATGAGAACCCGACAACCGGCTACTCCTGGAACGTCACCTCGGCCAGAGGGCTCCAGTACGTGAACGATACGTTCATCCCGCCCGAGACTGAACTCGTGGGCGCCGGCGGCGTGCATGTATGGCAGTACCTCGCCCAGGAGAAAGGCGACGCCGAGTTCTCCGCGGTCTACATGCGCCCCTGGGAGGAGACGACCGAAGGCGCGACCACATTCTCGGTGACGTTTATCATCGAATGATCCTGTGCGGGCATCCCTGCAGAAATTTCCTTTATTTTTGAGAAAACTTACTCCCGGTCTTCCTTGCTACCCTTCCCGCAAAACCGCCTCCACACATCCATTCCCGACCACGGCCCCCCGTGCGCCGCATAGATCCGCTCCGGCCTGCAGGCGAGGAGGGTGTGAAGGCTCCTTCTGGCTTCAGTGAGATCCTCCGTACCAAACGGCAACCGGGGCTCACCGCCCGGGAGAAGAGCGGAGAGGAGGTCACCGATGATGGCGACGCCGCCGGCGATGATGACCGAGACCGAACCGGGGGTATGCCCGGGCGTGGGGATGACCCTGCCCCTGACCCCGAAAGGCGCGAGATCGGCGGGGCCGACGATGGTGATATCGGGCTCAACCCCACACGGGTCAGGGAAAGGGATCATCCCGCCCGCAAATCCGATCAGGCGCCAGATAACCCGGGTCGGGAAACGCAAACCGCCGACCCCCCGTTGCATGATCCCGGCGTCGGCCGCATGCACGGCGACCGGTGCTCCGGTCAGATCACGGAGCGCATCGGCGCTCCCATAATGATCGGGGTGGCCGTGGGTGATCAGGATCAGGGAGAGATCGTCCGGCCGGACGCCCGCCCCCCTCATCGTGGTGAGGATAGCAGTTTCATCCCCCGGATTCCCGGCATCGACCAGGAGCACCCCTCGATCCCGGACGATGAACGCAGAGGTCCGGGCAAGCGGCACGGGGATGATCGCCGGAAGGCGCCGGGCCGTGGCGCACACCCCACCCCGATCTCCGATCGTCATGATACCCCGTTATGAGGGGGGCTTCACATCAACGATTCGGTCGGGCGGGCGGGTAGGTCCGCAGGCAACACTGCAACGCTCCGGTATCATTCCCGCATGGAGAAACCAGTGCCGACGCTGTTTCAATATACATATATGCCACGGCAACAAGGGTGAATCTATGACTTACGGGAGCATACCACCCCGGCATCTCATCACAATCCTCCTGATCCTCGCCCTGGCGTTCATCGCACCGGCAGCCGCACAGGGAACTGTTCCGCAGGCGGTACAACCCGGTGAGAGGATCGAGGTGGGGAGCGAACCGCTCGTCCTCGACCTTGTCAACCTCCGGGATGCCGATACATTCAACGCAGTCACTGAACTCCGGAAATTCCGGAATGATAACCCGAACGCGCAGATCGCCCAGATCGTTCCGGTGCCGAACGATGGCTACTTCAAGATCAACATCCGCACCATCGATGGGAAATACGGACGCTACTTTGCGTTCAGTAAGACTGACGGCCTCTTACAGCAGAACAGCATTACGTTCGTCCCTGCACCTGAGCCCACGGTCACCGAGATCGAGACCGCTACTGCGGTTACGGAGACGCCCATAGTGACTCAGACGACTGAGACCACACCAGAACCGACGAACGCGCCGCTCCCGGGTCTGATCGCCATTGCAGCTATCGGCATCTGCGCACTATTCGGTGCGATGCAAAGAGAGCAAAAATAACCCCGGGGGCGGCCCCCCCATCTCTTTTTGAAGGGCCGCATCCGGAAAAAGGGAGGGTATTCGATTGCGTTACGCCAGATAATCTTCCGGCCGGGGCATCTGTTCTTTCAGACCCTTGCGCTTGCGGATATCCCGGACCACATCGGTCACGATGCCGGTGGGGACGAGTTCGAACCCGGCGAACTCCGTGCTCCACATCGCACGGCCCTCGGTGGCCGACCGGACATCGCCGGCGAACCCGAAGAGTTCGGCGACCGGCGCCTTGCCGACGATCGTCATCGTGTCGCCTTCGCTGAGCATATCAAAGACCTGACCGCGCCGCCCCTGGATCTGGGAGGTGGCCGCACCCATCTGCTCGCTCGGGACGGTGATCTGGATCTTCTGGATAGGCTCAAGGAGCGAGTCGCCGCCCATCAGCAGGCCCGCCTTGACGGCGCTCCTGACCGCCGGGATGACCTGCGCGGGACCGCGGTGGATGGCATCCTCGTGGAGTTTCACATCCACCAGCCGGATCTTCAGGTTCTGGACCAGCTCATCGGCAAGCGGGCCGCCGCGGAGTGCCTCGCGCCAGCCGTCGAGGACCAGTTCCATCGTCTCGTTGAGGTACTGGATACCCTTCGTCATGTCGATGAACATGTTGGTGCCCTCGATCGCCTTGACGTTCTTGGCCTCATCCTTGTCCATGCCGGCCGCAGCGAGGGCGTCGCGCCGCTCGATAGCCTGCTGGTGCATCGAGACCTCACCTTCCTGGATCAGCTTCACGATTGCGGGGTCCATCGGCTCGAGCTCGATGTAGAACCTGTTGTGGCGGTTCGGCGACTTTCCTTCGACCGGACCTGCAGTTCCCGTGATCGTCTCGCGGTAGACGACGATCGGCGGTGAGGTGAGGATATCGACACCTTTGTCGCGCCTGATACGCCCGGTGATGATCTCGAGATGGAGCTCGCCCATGCCGCTGATCAGGTGCTCGCCGGTCTCCTCGTTGATCGAGACCACGACCGTCGGGTCTTCCTTTGCGACCTGACGGAGAACCTCGACGAGTTTCGGGAGGTCCTTCATGTTCTTCGCTTCGACGGCAACGGTCATGACCGGCTCGGAGTAGTGCTTCAGCGACTCGAAGGGGATCATCTCGATCAGTGTCGTGACGGTCGAACCGACGATGGCGTCTTTTAAGCCCGTCACGGCGGCGATGTTCCCGGCCGCAAGCTCGTCCACCTCGATACGCTCGGCGCCCATGAAGATGCCGACCTGAGCGAGACGGTTCGTGCGCTTTGCCGCACCTATGATGTAGCACTCGGCGCCCCGTCGGAGCGTTCCCGAGAAGAGACGGCCGGTGGCGACCTCGCCCGCATGCGGGTCAAACGATATATCGGTGACCATCAGGCAGACAGGACCGTTCGGGTCGCAGGCAGACATGGCCTTACCCTCGGGAGTGCTGTAGTCCCCGTGCCATATGATGCGGATACGCCGCTCCTGGGCCTGACGGGGGTTTGGAAGGTGCTTGACCACCATGTCAAGGAGGACGGCGTGGAGAGGGCTTGACTTCGCCAGCCACTTCATGTCGCCGGTGTTGCACTTCTCAAAGACATCCCTGAACGAGACACCGCTCTTCTGCATGAACGGGACGGAGACCGCCCAGTTGTAGAGAGCAGAGCCGAAGGCGACGGTGCCCTTCGCGGCATCGAGTTTCCAGCCCTCGTTGTACATCTTCTCGTTCATGCCCTTGATCAACTTGTTGACCTTGTCGATCACCTTCGCAAGGCGGATCTGCATCTCCTGCTCGTCCACCTTGAGTTCGTTGACCAGCCGGTCGACCTTGTTGATGAAGAGAACCGGGCGGACACCCTCTTTGAGCGCTTGCCGGAGCACCGTCTCCGTCTGGGGCATGGTCCCTTCGACCGCATCCACAACGACGACGGCGCCGTCCACCGCACGCATGGCACGGGTCACGTCGCCACCGAAATCAACGTGGCCGGGGGTATCGATCATGTTGATGAGGTATTCGTCCCCACCGTACTCGTGAACCATCGAGACGTTGCTTGCGTCGATGGTGATTCCGCGTGCCTGCTCCTCCTCGTCGGAGTCCATGAAGAGCTGCCGGCCGGCGAGCTCTTCGCTGATCATGCCTGCACCGGCAAGCAGATTGTCTGAGAGTGTTGTCTTTCCGTGATCGATGTGGGCAACGATACCGATGTTGCGGATGCGGTCCGGCTTATCCATCAGCTCCGTTACCCGTTCAACCATCTTCTTTCGTCTGGTCATAGGTTACACCAAAAAAATATAGGGGTTCTAACGGGCTGCCTTCGCAATGCGCTCTCTTTCTTCTTTCTTTGAGATGGCGTAGGAGCGGGAGTCGCCGTTTGCGGCTGCAATCAGCTCTTCAGCAAGAGCCTCGCTCACGCTCTTCTTCTTCTTGTGGCTCGCCTGCAGGACGCCGGCGGTGATGAACCGGAGCGCGGTGTCGACACGGCGCTGAGGTGCGCTGTCGACCGACTTCGGGACGTTGATACCACCGTATTTCAGCCGGACGGTCTCCTCACGCGGCCCGGCGTTCTCAACCGCATCCACAAGCACCTGGATCGGGTTCTTCTTGGTCTTCTTGTGGATGATCTCGAACGCATCACGGACGATGCGGATGGCAAGTTCCTTCTTGCCGGTGTTGTTCTCGGTCTGCATCATCTTGTTGATCAGGCGCTCGACGATCAGCATGTTGCTCTTGTTGAACTGCTGACCGACGAGTTTGCCGCAGGAGTGCGGCACGATCATCGTGTGCAGGTTCACGTAGCGAACAAGGCTCGGATCCTGGATCTCCACCTCACTCACGTCCCAGCGGTTAAAGAGGAGTTGCTGTGCCCCTGCCCCCGCCTCTGCTGCTTCTACCATTCCTGCTTACCTCCGCGGCTTCTCCTTGCGCCCGATGACCATCTCTTGCAGACTGACGTTGTTCACTTTGGTCACAACGAACCGGACGCCGGGGATATCACCCATTGACCGGCCAAGTCTGCCGCCGATGCCCTCAATCTCGACCTCATCGTGTTCGTCGATGAAGTTGATGGCGCCGTCGCCGACGGCGAACGCTGTTACCTGACGGCCGTTCTTGATCAGCTGTACGCGGACGCACTTTCTGATCGCAGAGTTCGGCTGTTTTGCCTCGACACCCACCTTCTCAAGGACGATCCCGCGGCCCTGCGGCGCGCCCTCAAGGGGGTCTGACTTCACATCGAGCCCGAGCTGACGACGCACGTAGACGGTGTCATGCCACCGGTTATTTTTTGCGTCGCGCTTCAGTTTTCGGGCTGCAAATTTTCCATTTCCCATCGAATACCCTCGAATTACTTGAATTTGTAGATAGGAGCAACTCCTGGTGTGCTGTAAAACAACGCGCGTTGCGGATTTATATATTGTGGAACCCGCCTGCACGCCGATCTTCCGCCTTAACTATTAGATCGGGAGCTGATATAATATTATATCCTGACGGGCAACCTTCATTGATGACAACCCGGATATACAAAGAGGTTTTTTTCGAGGCGACCCACCGCCTGATCCATTACCGGGGGAAGTGTTTCAGGCTGCACGGCCACCAGTGGCGCGTGGAAGTCTGGATCGATGGGACGGCAGATGAGCGCACAGGGATCGTTCTCGACTACAACACCATCAAGGAGGTCGTCGGGCGGTTCGATCACCAGGTGATCCTGAACGCAGACGACCCCATGGGAGCGTGCATCGAGGAGTTCCACCCCATCGTCACCACCCCGGGCGATCCGACGAGCGAGCTCCTGGCCGTCCTCATCGCGGATATGATCGACACCGAGGCCGCGCAGCAGGGGTACAATGCCCGTGTCGCAAAGATACGGGTCTGGGAGTCGACGACCTGCTACGCAGAGCGCACCTATGATCGTCAGTGAGATCTTCCGGAGCCTCCAGGGAGAGGGGAAGAACCAGGGGCGGGCCTGCACGTTCATCCGGCTCGCCGGGTGCAACCTCAGGTGCGCCTGGTGCGACACCTCATACGCCCGCGAGGGCGGGGAGGAGATGAGCGTCGGGGAGGTCCTCGACCGGGTCTGGTTGCTTCGCGGGACGTACATCTGCATCACCGGCGGGGAACCGCTCCTGCAACGGGAGGAGATCCTTGAGATCCTCAAGAAGTTCGATCTCCACGGGTATACCGTCGAGATCGAGACGAACGGGACATGCGACTTTCGCGAGATGCAGGCATACGCCTCCATCTGCATGGACGTAAAATGCCCCTCATCCGGGGAGAGGAGCGACCTCTCACTCCTCCCTCACATCACACCGCGCGACTGCGTCAGGTTCGTGGTGGCTGATGAGGATGACCTCAACTATGCCCGGGCGGTGATGGCACGCTACGATATCCGGGGCGAGGTCTTCATATCGCCGGTGGAAGGGTCCGACTACCGCGCCATCGCAGACAGTATCGTCGAGGAGAACCTCCCG
>JBAYQF010000037.1:0-10304 GCA_041677325.1 Methanoculleus sp. | reverse complement strand
CTTCCTCGGGTGCATCGCACCGAACCGGTACCCCGGTATCGAGGCGGCGTCGATCAAGACCAGCGCAAATGTCGGCATCGATCTCCTCCCCCTGAAGGGCGCAAGCTGCTGCCCGGCACCGGGAGCGTTCGGGTCGATCGACCTGAACGTCTGGTATGCGATGGCAGCAAGAAACGTCGTCCTCGCCGAGCAGATGAAGATGGATATCGCCCTGATCTGCAACGGATGCTACAAGTCGATCTGGGAGGTCAACCACAAGCTCAAGCACAACGATGAACTCCGTGACGGAGTCAACGAGGTGCTCAAAGAGATCGATATGGAGTTCAAGGGAACCGTCGACGTCTGGCACCTCGCCGAGCTCTACTACGATCCGAAGATCGTGGGCATCAAAAAGCTCGCAGACAGCGTCACGCGCCCCCTGACCGGCACAAAGGTCGCCGTCCACTACGGCTGCCACCTGATGAAGCCCGGCAAGGAGCGCCACTTCGGCGACACCGAGAACCCGATGTGGATCGAGGAACTCGTCGCGGCCCTCGGAGCCGAACCCGTCCAGTACCGCAACAAGATGCAGTGCTGCGGCGCCGGTGGCGGTGTCCGGGGCTACGATCTCGCGCATGCGCTCGATATCACCAACGAAAAGATGATCAACCTGCAGGAAGTCGGTGCTGATGCACTGACCGAGGTCTGTCCGTTCTGCCAGCTCCAGTACGACAGAGGGCAGATCGAGATCGAGGAGAAGTTCGGCATCACCTGGGGGCTTCCGGTGTTGCACTACAACGAACTCCTGGGATTAGCACAGGGCATGAGCCCGGACGAGCTCGCACTCGACCTCCATGCCATCGATGTTGAGCCGTTCCTGAAGAAGATCCTGTGAGGTGCAAATACATGGCAGAAGTCAAGAAATACGAAGAGCCAAGAATTGGCGTTTATGTGTGCCACTGCGGCACCAATATCGCGGGCTCGATCGATGTCAAGGCGGTAATGGAGTACGCAAGAACGCTCCCGAACGTCATCGTCGCCGATGATTACCAGTACATGTGCTCGACTCCCGGCCAGAACAAGATCGCGGAGGCCATCAAAGAGCAGAAACTGACCGGGATCGTCGTTGCGGCATGTTCACCCCGTCTGCACGAGCCCACGTTCCGTAGCGCGACAAAGGAGGGCGGCTTAAACCCCTTCCGGTTCGAGATGGCGAACATCCGTGAGCAGAACTCGTGGGTGCACATGCACCAGCCCGAAGAGGCTACCGAGAAGGCAAAGGATACCGTCAGGATCGCCGTAGCCAAGGCGTCCCTCCTCGAGGACCTCATCCCGAAGAGCGTACCTGTGGAGAAGACGGCAATGGTCGTCGGCGGCGGCGTCGGCGGTATGCAGGCGGCGCTCGATCTCGCGAGTGCGGGCATCAAGACCTACCTCGTGGAGAAAGAACCCACCATCGGCGGCAGGATGTCCCAGCTCGACAAGACGTTCCCGACGCTGGACTGCTCGCAGTGTATCCTCACCCCGAAGATGGTGGATGTCTTCCGGCACGAGAACATCGAGCTCCTCACCTACACCGAGGTGGAGGAAGTCGAGGGATACATCGGCAACTTTGAAGTGACCCTCAGGAAGAAGGCACGCGGTGTCATCACTCCGGAAGAAGCCACAGCCCGCGGCATCATCGGCGGCGGCTGTACCGGATGCGGCGACTGTGTTGAAGTCTGTCCGGTCATCAGGCCGAACCCGTTCGAGCTCGGTATGGCGCCGATGAAGGCGATCTACGTCTACCATCCGCAGGTCTCACCACTGATCTACACCGTCGACTTCGATTCCTGTGTCAAGTGCGGTCTCTGTGTCGAGGCATGCGGCGAGGAGAGGAAGGCCATCGATCTCGATGCAAAAGACGAACTCATGACCGTCAAGGTCGGAACCGTCATCCTTGCCACGGGATACGAGATCTTCCCGATCGAGAAGAAGTTCGAGTGGGGCTACAAGAACTACGACAACGTCATCACCTCGCTTGAGTTCGAGCGGCTGATCTGCGCGTCCGGCCCGACCGGCGGCCACCTTATCCGCCCGAGCGACGGCGAGACCCCGAAGAAGATCGCGTTCGTCCTCTGTGCAGGTTCCCGTGACAACACCGGCGTCGGCAAGCCGTACTGCTCGCGGTTCTGCTGCATGTACTCGCTCAAACACGCCCACCAGGTCATCGAGAAGATCCCCGGCGCGGTGCCTTACATCTTCTATATGGACATCCGGTCCTTCGGCAAGATGTACGAGGAGTTCTACTACCGCATCCAGGACGAGGGTGCAAAGTTCATCCGCGGCAGGGTTGCAAACATCCTCGAAGACCCGGTTACCAAGAACCTCCACGTCAACGCAGAGGACACACTGCTCGGACGGCCGATCGACATGGAAGTCGATATGGTTGTGCTCGCAGCAGCTATCCAGCCCACCGCCGAGACCGAGAAGACCAGGAGGCTCTTCGGCGTCTCCTGCTCGCAGGACGGCTGGCTCCTTGAGGCCCACCCGAAACTGAACCCCTGCGGCACCACCACGGCAGGTGTCTACCTCGCCGGTGTATGCCAGGGACCGAAGGATATTCCCGACACGGTCGCCCAGGCAGAAGGCGCGGCATCCGCAGCATCCATCCCGATCCACCGGGGTGAAGTGGAGCTTGAGCCCTACTTCGCCGTCTGTCTTGAGGACAAGTGCGCCGGATGTGGGATGTGTGTCTACCAGTGCCCCTACGGCGCCCTCTCGCTCATCGAGAAGGACGGTCGCACGGTCATGCATGTCACCGAAGCCAAGTGTAAGGGCTGCGGTACCTGCGGAGGGTTCTGCCCTGGCGGCGCTATCTGGATGCAGCACTTCGCAACCCCACAGATCGTCGCACAGATCGACGCATTCCTCCTTGGAGGTGAACAGTAAATGGCAGACGAGAACTGGAAACCAAAGATCATCGCTATCATCTGCAACTGGTGTTCCTACGCCGGTGCGGACCTTGCCGGCGGCGCCCGTATTCAGTACCCGCCCGACATCCGTGCCGTCCGCGTGATGTGCACGGGTCGGATCGATCCGCTCTTCATCATGAAGGCATTCCAGGATGGAGCAGATGGGGTGCTGGTCTCCGGGTGCCACTTCGGTGACTGCCACTACCTTGAGGGCAACTATAAGGCAGCCAAGAGGATGTTCCTCTTGAAGAGTGTCCTCAAAAACATCGGTCTTGAGGATAAACGTCTCAGAATGACCTTCGTCTCTGCATCTGAGGGTGCAAAGTGGGGCACGGTCATGGAAGACGTCATCAAGACCGTCAACGAGCTCGGGCCAAGCCCGCTCAATGAGTTTGCCAGATAATACACAATACAGACAGGGGATGAATAATAATGGCAATCAGAGTGAATTTGATCACGGGTCGTACGATCCAGCAGGGGGTGTCGATGGAGGCGGGGAAAGAAAAACCCGCCTACACCGCCGCCTGCGGGATCATTGAACTCGACCCGGCGGACTTCAAGAAGCTCGGAGCTTTCCGCAACACGAACGTCCGCGTCACGAGCGATCACGGCAGTGTCATCGTCAAGGCGGTCGAAGCAACTCAGGGTCCTCATCCGGGTGTGGCATACATCCCGATGGGGCCGTGGGCGAACATGGTCGTCAACCCGAACACCTACTCGACCGGCATGCCAACGTTTAAGGGTACACCTGTTACGGTAGAAGTCGCCAAAAGCGAACCCGTCTTCAGCTCACTGGAACTGGTGCGCAAGGGATGCAGGGGTGAACTGGCATGACAAAGACAGTAACTGACGTAATCTGCCCGTTTTGTGGGACTCTCTGCGACGACCTTGAGGTCGTCGTCAGCGCCGACAACAAGGAACTTCTCGAGGTCTACAACGCGTGCGCCATCGGCGCCGAGAAGTTTCTTCACTCTCAGGCAAAGGACCGTCTCACCCGGCCGCGCATGCGCCAGGAAGACGGGTCCTGGAAGGAGATCTCCTACGACGAGGCGATCGAGTATACGGCAAAGATACTCACCGACGCAAGGAAGCCGCTGATGTACGGCTGGAGCTCCACAAACTGTGAGGCACAGGCCGTCGGCTCAGAGATCGGCGAACTTGTCGGTGCGGTCATGGATAACACAGCGACCGTCTGTCACGGAACATCGCTCATCGCGGTGCAGGATATCGGGATCCCGTCCTGCACGCTTGGGGAGGTCAAGAACCGTGCCGACCGTATCCTCTTCTGGGGGTGCAACCCGGCACATGCCCACCCGCGGCACATGTCGCGCTACTCGATCTTCCCCCGTGGATTCTTCACCGGCAAAGGCCACAAGGGCCGCAAGGTGATCGTCATCGATCCGCGTCCCACCGATACTGCGAACGTGGCGGACGTCCACCTCCAGGTCGAGCAGGGGCGCGACTACGAGCTCCTCAACGCATTCCGCGTGGCATTCAAGGGTGAACAACTCCCCGACGTCGTCGCCGGCATCCCGAAAGAGAAGATCTACGAAGCCGCCGATCTGCTCAAGAGCGGTCGGTTCGTGATCATCTTCTTCGGCATGGGCGTGACCCAGTCGCTCGGGAAGAACCACAACATCGACGAGGCCATCGCGGTCACCCGGGACTTAAACGAGTACACGAAGGCAGCCATCATGCCTATGCGGGGCCACTACAACGTCACCGGCTCCGGTCAGGTCTGGGGCTGGCTGTTCGGGTTCCCTTATGCAGTGGATCTCTCCCGCGGGTTTGCCCGCTACAACCCCGGCGAGACGACCTCGAACGACCTGCTCCGCAGGGACGAGGTGGACGCCGTCTTCGTCCTTGGAAGCGACCCGGGCGCGCACTTCCCGTTCAGTTCGGTCAAGAAGATCTACAACCTGCCCTCCGTCGCGATCGACCCGCACGAGACCCCGACCACCGAGGTCTGCAAGGTCCACGTCCCGGTCGCCTTCGTCGGCGTCGAGGTGGGTGGATGCGCATACCGGATGGACAACGTACCGATTGAGACGAGAAAGGTCGTCGAACCGCCCGAAGGCATGATGACCGACGAAGAGTTCCTGAGACACGTCCTTGCACGTGTCAAGGAGATCCAGGGGGTGTAAGCGATGGCAGAGTATCTTATCAAGAACGGTTTTGTCTTCGACCCGGTTCTCGGGATCAAGGGCGATAAGGCCGACATCGCTATCAAGGACGGCAAGATCGTCGAGACGACGGCTCTCGGGAGCCCGAAGGTCATCGATGCCGCCGGTAAGACCGTCATGGCGGGCGGGGTCGATATCCACGCCCACGTCGCCGGCCCAAAGGTGAACATAGGGAGGAACTTCCGTCCTGAAGACAAACTCTTCGGCTACAAGGCAAGAAGCGGCATCGAGCGGATGCAGGGCGGATTCTCCGTCCCGACGACGATCCGGACGGGCTACAACTACGCCCGGATGGGTTACACGACCGTGATGGAAGCGGCCATGCCGCCGCTCTACGCACGGCACACCCACGAGGAGATGCGGGATACGCCTATCCTCGACCAGGGAGCCTACCCGGTCTTCGGGAACAACTGGTTCGTGCTCGAATATCTCAAAAACCATGAGATCGAGAACGCCGCCGCCTACATCGCCTGGCTGCTTCGTGCCACGAAGGGGTACGCAGTCAAGGTCGTCAACCCCGGCGGCACCGAAGCCTGGGGCTGGGGCCTGAACTGTGAGAATGTTCACGACCCGGTTCCCTACTTCGACATCACCCCGGCACAGATCGTGAAGGGGCTCATCGAGGCGAACGAGCACCTCGGCCTCCCGCACTCGATGCACGTGCACGCGAACAACCTCGGGAACCCCGGCAACTACACGACGACGCTCGATACGTTCAAGCTCTCCGAGGGGATCAAGCCGAACAGCAAGTTCGGTCGCGACCAGGTGATGCACCACACCCACGTTCAATTCCACTCCTACGGAGGCGACTCCTGGGTGAACGTGGAGTCGAAGGCGAAGGAGATCATGGATTACGTGAACTCGCACGAGAATATCACCATCGACATGGGTCAGGTGACGCTCGACGAGACCACGACCATGACCGCCGACGGGCCGTTCGAGCACCACCTCACAGAGCTGAACCACCTGAAGTGGGCGAACGCCGACGTGGAACTCGAGACCGGCTCCGGTGTCGTGCCTTACGTCTACAGCCCGAACATCAAGGTCTGTGCTATCCAGTGGGCGATCGGCCTCGAACTCGCTCTGTTTGCAAAGGATCCCATGCGGATCTTCATCACCACCGATCACCCGAACGCCGGACCGTTCATCCGCTACCCGCGGGTCATCAAGTGGCTCATGAGCACTGAGGCGCGGGAGCAGCAGTTCGACGCCTTCAAGCACAAGGACAAGGTCATCGAGGCGACCAACCTCGCCGGTATCGACCGCGAACTCAACCTCTACGAGATCGCGCAGATGACCCGCGCGGGACCTGCAAAGGCGCTCGGTCTTGCGCACATGTACGGCGGGCTTGCACCCGGTCTTGAAGCGGACGTTGCGATCTACGACTTCAACCCGAACGAGCCTTACGCCCCCGACGACATCGAGACGGCGTTCCTGAACGCTGAGCACCTCTTCAAGACCGGCGTCCAGGTCGTCCGCGATCACAACATCGCCTCGAACGGCAACAAGCGGACGCTCTGGGTGAACGCAAAGGTCGATGAGAACCCTCAGGTGATGCGTGACGTCAAGGAGAAGTTCCTCCGCTACTACACCGTCACCCTGAATAACTACGAGGTCACCGGGCACTACCTCCCGAACCCGTACGTCATCGAGGTTGATGCTACCGAGTGAGGAGGAAGAGATATGGAAACTGTCACACTCACCATAAAGAACCAGCCCGATCTCTTCCTTGAGGCCGACACCATCACCCCTGATGCGTTTGCCGGAAAGAAGATCGAGGAGATTGCCGACCTCCACGTCTACGTGGGCAGGGAACAGCACCGGCTCGGAGACTTCTTCGAGATCTCCGGCAAAGCCGGGGCAACACCCGAGGAGACGAAGATCGTCGTCAACGGCGATCTCTCCCGGGTCAAGTACATCGGCATGAAGATGACCGCAGGCGAGGTCGTCGTCAACAGCAACACCGATATGTACGTCGGAGCATGGATGCAGGGCGGCAAGATCACGGTGAACGGAGACGTCGATGCCTTTGCCGGAACCGGGATGAAGGGCGGCGAGCTCATCATCAAGGGCAACGCCGGAAACTACCTCGGCGCCGCATACCGTGGCGACTGGCGCGGCATGCAGGCCGGAAAGATCACCGTCACCGGCAACGCCGGAAGCGATATCGGCACCTTCATGAACGGCGGCGAGATCGTCATCGGCGGTGACGTCGATGTCCACGTCGCCACTCACGCCGAGGGTGGAAGGATCATCATCAAAGGCAATGCAAAGAGCCGTCTCGGCGGCCAGATGGTGGAAGGCGAGATCTACGTCCTCGGCAGCATCGATCTCATGATGCCCGGGTTCGCATACCGCGAAGATGTGGATGTCGATGTAGACGGCATCAAAGGCCGTTTTGCTCTCTATGAGGGTGATCTCGGGGAGCGCCACCGAAAACGGAAGGGGCAGACGATTTACGCTAAACTCTATCAGCGGATCGAGGCCTGAACCCCTCATTTTTCCTGAGGCCCATACACACGGTTTCACCCATCGGAAAATATATGTGCTCGATCCCCCACAGGATAGCACGTAATGTTACTTTTTTATTGTAGTAATGGTACTCGGAAAAGAGCGAGATACATTTATTGGTTTGACCGATCAGCAATCTTTCAACAAATATTCAATATCTAATCTTCAATATATATCGGATTGCAGGCATAAATAGCAATGCTTATATCATCAGAAGAAGTTACTATCTTTTTGTCCCACGAGGACGTGCAGTAGTTACCATCAGTCACAGTCAGCGATGCTTTTAGTGTTCAGTTCACATTTCCCGATAGTGTTCACTTAAAAAGGGTAATGGAGGAAAAATTATGGCTAAATACAAGGAAACTATCGACCTGTATGATGATGCAGGCAAGCTGTTGAAGAGCGGCGTGCCGCTTGATAAGATCAGCCCGGTGGTTAACCCGGCGACCAGGAAACTCATCGACCTCACCAAGAGGACGATTGCCGTCAACCTTGGAGGTGTTCAGGAGAACCTGAAGATCGGGAAGGTTGCAAAGGGGCAGGTCCTCGGGCGTGAACTCAATCTCGATATTCTCGGGAACAAGGATGCCATCATCGCGAAGATCAAGGACATGGTCCAGGTCACAGAAGGCGATGACACCAACATCCGTGAGTTCAGCGGCGGCAAGCTGATCCTCGTCGAGGCTCCGAAGGCGCGTCTTGAGGCCGCATCCACCTACGATGCAGCAATCACGGCGGTCGCATCCGCGGCAACCTACGCAATCGTTGAGCAGTTCGACGTCGGCATGTTCGATGCGGCCATGGTCAAGGCTGCACTCTGGGGCTCCTATCCGCACACGATGGATCTCTCCGGCGCCAACGTCGCATCTGTTCTGTCGATTCCCCAGAACAACGAAGGCCTCGGCTACGCGCTCCGGAACATCCCGGTCAACCACATGGTGATGATGACCGGCAAGAACGCGATGGAAGGCGCAGCGCTCGCATCCACCTTCGAGCAGGCAGGAATGTTTGAGATGGGTAACGCCATCGGACCGTTCGAGCGCGCCCATCTGCTCACGTATGCTTATCAGGGCCTGAACGCGAACAACCTGGTCTATGACCTCGTCAAGGCGAACGGTGCATCAGGAACCGTCGGTACAGTCGTCCAGAGCCTGGTCGAGCGTGCCATCGAGGACAAGATCATCACTCCAGGGAAGAAGGGCGGGTACTTCCAGTACTACGACACGAAGGACCCCATGCTCTGGAACGCCTACGCCGCAGCGGGAACCATGGCCGCGACCATGGTCAACTGTGGTGCCGGACGGTTCGCCCAGGCAGTCTCCTCGACGCTCCTCTACTTCAACGACCTGCTTGAGCACGAGACCGGTCTCCCCGGCTGTGACTACGGTCGTGTGATGGGTGTAGCCGTCGGGTTCTCGTTCTTCAGCCACTCGATCTATGGTGGCGGAGGCCCCGGTATCTTCAACGGCAACCACGTCGTGACCCGGCACGCCGCCGGCGTTGCCATCCCGTGCGTGGTCGCTGCAGCAGCACTCGACGCCGGAACCCAGATGTTCTCACCCGAGAGCACCTCAAAGGTCTACGGCGAGACCTACGGCAAGGTCGATGTGTTCAACAAGCCGATCCAGCAGATCGCACAGGGTGTGTAAATAACACGAGGGCATTGATGACAGACGCCGTATATCCTCAGGCCAGAATTGTTTCTGCGCGATTCCTCAGACCCGATACAGTGGAACAGCTCCTGAACAGGCTTGTTCAGGTCGGCGGGATCCTCCGGATGTCCATCAACGGACCGAGCATCCCCACCACCGTTCCATACGGCCCGGCACGGGGGAAACCCAACCCCCACCCCGACCGTAAAGTCATTCATGTCGGTGACCAGGACGTCCTTCTCCAGGTGCAGGTCGGAACCATCATCCTGGAGCTTGAGGACGAGTCGTACATCGCAGGTATCAGGGAAGCAGTCGATGAGGTCTTTGCCGAAAAGGACTTCACCTGCACCGTCCAGCAGGGACGGTACATGAAAACCCAACCGACGATCTCCGACTACGCAAAGTATGGGCCAGATGCTGACAGAGAAATTCTCGGGCTTGTCGATCCAAGGAAGAAAGACGGGCCGATTATCATTCAGGGAAACAAGTAACATGCCTATCGGAAGAGTAACCCAGATTGTCGATTGTCGCGAGAGCATGGGGATGGGGAAAGGAGGCGGTCTCGCCCAGCGGGGCACCATCTCCGAGGCCAGATCCCCGGATGTGATCGTGATCGGGATGTCCCCGGGCCGCAGGCACGTCACGAAACCTGTCTGCGACATCACCTCCGGTCTCCGGAGGGAGGGGGCACAATTCTCCGTGACCACGCTCGTCCTCAATGCAGGGAGCGGAGTTCCGGCAGATTCGCCCGTCGCAGGCCACGTTCTCGGAGCATATTTCGGTCTGACCGAGAAAGAGATCGTCCAGATCGAACAGCACAAGGTCGCGATCCTGCACCACGGGAATGTCCGCTCCCATGTGGTGCAGAAGGTCCGGTTCATCCTTGAGCATGCAAACATCAAGGCAATCGTCGTCTCCCAGGTCCCGATTGATTTTGAGGACCTTGCAAAAGAGGGGGTCAGGACTGCGGTGGTTATGCCGCCGCCTGATCGGGTGAAGACGAAAGGCATGGTGGTGGATATCGT
>JBAYQF010000036.1:0-10367 GCA_041677325.1 Methanoculleus sp. | reverse complement strand
GAGGGGTTTTGAAGAACTTGCTCACCCGATGTGTTGTTGAAAGGGTAGCATCCCGGCCTGCACCTGCACCCCATTAAACACCCCGAAGAGTGCCGCCGCAGCCCGGCAGGGCGCCATCGACAACCATCAGTACTAATTGAGAGCGAGCTCGATATCCCCATCCGGTGAAGCAGGGCGGGATGGATAATACGGCCTTTCGCGCCGGCGGAGACGAAACACTTCACCCCCGACAGGTGGGCATAATGATTAGATTAATAGAAGCGCCATACAAAAGAGTTCATTAAGGAGCGAACCGGTATGCAAGAGGGGAGGCAGGAGACGAAAGGCTCCGAACAGGCGTCAGAATCCATCATCCTGCGTGTCGCCCTCCTCTCCCTCGCCGTCAACATAGGGCTGGTCGTCGCGAAACTGGCGCTCTCGGTTTACTCGGGGAGCCTTGCCCTCCGTGCGGACGGCATCCACTCGTTCGTGGATGTCGTCGCCTCGCTTGCGCTGATCGCAGGCGTGCTCCTCTCCACACGTAAACGCCGAGATTTTCCGTATGGGCTCTACAAGGTTGAGAACGTCGTCGCGGTGATCATCTCCCTCCTCATCTTCCTCACCGCTTTCGAGATCGCAACAGAGGCGGTGACAGGTGATATCGCCGCCCAGTCTTACAGCGGATGGGTCCTCCTCATCGTCGCTGGTTTCATCCCGGTGCCCTTCATCCTCGGCACGTATCAGGTGAACGTGGGACGGAAGTACAACTCGCCGGGCCTGATCGCCGACGGAAGACAGCACCAGATGGATATCCTCTCCTCCTCGGTCGTCTTCTTTGCACTCCTCGGCCAGTTCTTCGGCATACCCCTGGACCGGATCGCGGCCGTCATCGTCGCCATCTTCATCGTCAAAGCAGGCTGGGATATCCTGAAAGACAGCATGAAGCCCCTTCTGGATGCCTCCGTCGACTATGATACGCTCAGCGAGATCCGCACGATCATCCTATCAGACCCGATGGTGAGCCGTATCAGGAGTGTCACGGGCCGCAACTCCGGGCGCTACATCTTCGTGGAGGCGGTGATCGAGATGGCGACATCGGACCTCAAGGAGGCGCACCAGGCAAGCGAACGCATCGAAAAGACCATACACCATCGGGTTCAGAACATCGAGCGAGTCGTCATTCACTATGAACCCGAGGAGAAGGTGCACCTGCGGTATGCAGTGCCGCTGCAGGATCGGGATGACCTGATCGGCGATCACTTTGGCGAAGCACCGTACTTCGCGATCTTTAATGTCGATACCGGGAAGAATCAGATCGAACAGCCGGAGATCGTCGCCAACCCCTTCACGGATGTAAAGAAGCGGAAGGGCGTACAGGCGGCGGAGATGCTGCTTGAACAGAAGGTCGACGTGGTTCTCCTGCACCATCCGCTCTCGGGGAAGGGGGCCGGCTATGCATTCGAGGCGGCAGGGGTCGAGATGAGGATGACCGATGCGATGACGCTTGCGGAGGCGATCGCCGATGTGGTCGGGCACCACGAGGAGGAAGGCGGGGTGGCGGCCGGCGCCGAGCGGGACCATGATCCTGAGGCGGAGGGTTTATCGTAACCGGGGTCGGGGATGGTGCTCGATCGAGCATGAAGGCAAAACCGATTGCTGGAACACTTTTCGGCGTGTTTGTAGGATTCCTCGGCCTTGTATGGCTTTTGCAGGGTACGGGGGCACTCCGGATGCGCCCCATACTCTGCATAGCAAACTGTAAGGAGGTTGTCGGCCCATCGTTGTTATGGGCGGTATCCGGGATTATTACCCTCATTATCGGGATTGTCGCCGTTTTTGTGAGTGTGGGCCGCGCCGGATCGTCCTGAGGCCCGATCGCTCCGGGTGCCCCATGATATGGGCATGACCCCGGAGAGGAGCGTTTTTTCCGAACAAAACCTTCATCTCCGCCGAAATCCCACCGGAGTACCAAGAAAGGGGTCCGCCTCACCACAGGGTCCCGGAGCAGCATGTATCACCACGAAAATATCATCCTCATCGGCATGCCCGGTGCGGGGAAGAGCACCGTGGGTGTAGTCCTTGCGAAAGCCCTCGGGATGCAGTTCATCGATACGGATATCCTGATCCAGGAGCGGGCCGGAAGGATGCTCCAGGAGGTCCTCGATGAGGATGGGCCGGATGTCTTCAGGCGAATCGAGGAGGAGACGATCCTCTCCCTCCAGCCCCACCGGGCGGTGGTCGCGACGGGGGGCAGCGTGGTGCTCAGCGAGGATGCGATGGCACACCTGAAAGCGAGAGGGGCGGTCGTCTACCTGGAGATCTCGTATGCTGAGATGGAAAAAAGGCTCAAAAACATCACGACCCGGGGGATCCTCCTCCTCCCGGGCCAGAGCCTCCGCGAGATGTATGATGAACGTGTCCCGCTGTATGAGCGGTACGCCGATCTCATCGTCGCGTGCTCGGGCGGGGATCTCGAGTCAGTGGTCGGGAGTGTGATCGAGGCGTTGTGAGGGGGCCCGAACGTCCAGGATGAAACCCCTCATTCACTCCGATCCGGTTTCTGCGACCAGAAATCGCCCCTCCTCGTCCTCGACAAAGCATGCCGTGAGCATATCTCCTTCATGCACGCCGAAATCCGAGTAGGGTTCGTTCTAGACCCCGCATGAGATTCTTCATCATCCTCTATCGAATCTGGCTGCGATGTCCTTCATGAGATCGGATACCGGCAGGTGTTGCGGGCAGCTCTTTTCACACTTCCGGCATTCTATGCAGTCGATCGCTTTACCATGACCGAAGACTGCATGCTGGTAATGCACGGTGGGGTAGTTAATATCCCCGTACTGCATCATATCATTATAGATTGAGAAGAGAGCAGGTATCTGAATATCCTGCGGGCATCCCTCGACACAGTACCGGCACGCCGTACAGGGTACAGCGGTGTTCATGCCGATGATCTCCGCGACCCTTTCGAGAAGAGTAATTTCTTCGAGGGAAAGTGGTGTCAGATCGTTGAAGGTCCTTATATTGTCCCTCACCTGTTCGAGGGAGTTCATGCCGCTCAGGACCATGAAAACTCCCTCGTGTCCTGCGGCAAACCGAAGCGCCCACGACGCGGGGGAAGCCTCAGGACGGATCTTGCGCATGAGTTCTTCCGCCTCTTTGGGGACCGAGGCAAGTCCCCCGCCTTTTACCGGCTCCATGATGATGATCGGTTTGTTATGGTTCCGTGCAACTTCGTAGCATCTGCGAGACTGGATGTTGATATTTTCCCAATCGATGTAATTGATCTGCAGCTGCACGACATCAACCTCGGGGTGTTCTTTCAGGACATTGTCGAGATGTTCCGGCGTGTCGTGGGACGAAAACCCGATATGCCGCACAGCTCCCTCTTCCTTTTTCTGTCGGAGGAATTCAAAACCGCCGAGTTCTTCACACTGATCATACCTCGCGACACCGAGATTATGGAAGAGATAATAGTCAAAATAATCCACCCCGCAGCGCTTCAGCTGTTCGGTGAAAATACTCTCATAATCGGAGCATGTTCTGATATTGTAGGTCGGCATCTTGTCCGCGAGTAAGAAACTTTCCCGAGGGTACCGCTCTACGACAGCTTTTCTGCAGGCGTCTTCAGCACACTGGGAATGGTACGGCCAGCCGGTCTCGAAGTAGGTGTACCCCGCTGCCATGAATTCATCAACGAGGTGATTAAAAAGTTCTTGATCGATGGATTTCACATTGTCGGGATCGGTAAGCGGCAGACGCAACGTCCCGAATCCAAGTAATTTCATATATTTTCCTCGGAAAACGATGGGACACGGAAATGAATAAATCTTCTGCATCGTCTTGAAACTACTGGCGTTCGCTCCTTTGGATCCTTCCATAACTAGGGAATGGTCAAGACGCCGACCCGGGGGATCCTCCTCCTCCCGGGCCAGAGCCTCCGCGAGATGTACGATGAGCGTGTCCCGCTGTATGAGCGGTATGCCGACCTCACCGTCGCGTGCACGAGCGGGGATCTCGAATCAGTGGTTGGAAGCGTGATCGAGGCGTTGTGAGAGAGCGAGTGATACCCGGCCGGGATTCCCGCTCACCGCGATCATATCTCCGCGACCAGAAACCGTCCATCTTCACCATCGGCGAAGCGCACCGTGAGGATCTCCCCTTCATGTACACCGAAGTCCGAGTAAGGTTCGTTCAGGAGCGTTCCCCGGAGTGATGTTTCGTCGTCCGACTGGCCCTCCAGGCGGATCCAGACTCCTTCGGGGATCAGTTCCCGGTCTCGTGAGATGAGGATCACCGATACGTCGTCGAAATACCCCGGCGCCCTGAACCTGTCGAGGTCAACCCTCTTTCGTACCGCCTGGAGTTGCTCCGGTTCGTAGTAGATGCGCCACCTCTGCTCTTCGAGCAGCGAGAGAGAGTTTGCCTCCTCATCCGAAAGGAGCGTATACGCCCCCATCTCATCGGAGTGGAGTATGAGCCCTTCGCCGTGGTTCTCGAAGATCACGACGATCTCCGGCAACTTTCCGGTTCCGGCCCGGCAGAGGGAGTGGAGGCGGAAGGTGACACCCTCTTCGTGGTCAACGTAAAAGAAACCGATGCACCGGTCTACATCCGGGCGCATCTGCCCTTTTTCTGAGAGGATGCGGGAGATGCCGGGACCGATCTCTGCAACCGCCCACCGGTATATGATCTCTCGATCCGGATAGGGTCTCGTTCTGTCGTTCATGGTCGTGGTAGAGGGTTGTTATGTGCAGGATGAAAGGGGTTTTGAAATGTTCATGGGAACCTGTTAATTCACGGCGGGTGTCAATCGGGAGACCTTCCTGCACCACCTCCGCCTGCAGGACCCACCCGGGCTCAGCATCTCGCTAAAGCGTTGAGAAGGAACCCCCGGGAGATCAAATCGCCGATCTCGCCTCGCGCATACCTATAGCGATCGCGTATGGGAGGGAGAGACCGCACCCGAACCCCACTTCCAGTTCGTCTGGAGGTGACATGGCTATTCCCGGTTCCCGCATCATACCGGGCACCCGGCATCAGCATGATCCCGGCCGGCGGAGTTGTGGCTTTACGGCTCACCCATCCCGGTTAGAGTGGGGACGCCATCCCCGTGATCATGGCAGCAGTGGCTGATCCTCGCATCGATCAGCCGCTTTGTCCGATCATCTCGAGGATGCAGCATCACCTCGTGGGCGTTACCGGTCTCTACGATCCTCCCTGCATCCATCACGGCGATCCGGTCGGCAATCTTTAACGTCAGAGAGAGATCGTGCGATATGTAGATCATCGCAAAACCCTTCCTGTTCTGGATGCCCTTTAAGGTGCGCAACACATTGGCTGCGGTTGAGACGTCGAGTGCGGATGTGGTCTCATCTGCAATCAGGAGTTTTGGCTTCATGACCATGGCCCGCGCAAGCGCGACCCTCTGTCTCTGGCCGCCGGAGAGCGCACCGCAGTACCTCCCAAGAAACTCATCGATCGTCGGGAGCCGCACCTGTCTCAAGGCTTCCCGCGCCATATCCAGCCTCTCGGCCGCGGTCCCTATCCCATTGATATCGAGCGGCTCCCTGACCGCGTCGAGCACCGTGAAGCGGTTGCTGGTGGAGCTGAACGGGTCCTGAAATACTATCTGGATGCCGCCGAACCGATGGCCGTAGTTCGCGCCGTAAACCTCTCTATCCATGAACCTGACGGTACCCGACTCCGGGCGGAGGATCCCCGCGAGGATGTGCGCCAGAGTGGATTTGCCGGAGGCGGTCTGACCGACGATCGCCAGCACCTCCCCCTCACGGACCTCCACATCCACACCATCGACCGCATGCAACACCCTCCCGGCCGGCAGGGTATACCGGAAGTGGATGTCGTCCGCCCTGAGAAGCGTTGCAATCCCGCCCCGGTGGCAGGCAACCTCTCTATCGTCGCCGCAGGGCTGAAGGAGGGGAGGCGACGTCCTGCAGATATCGATGGACTGCGTACATCGCCGGCCGAACGGACAGCCCGCGTACCCATCTCCGCCGGATGCCTCTCCTCCCGGGATCCCCCAGAGATCCCGGTAGATGAATATGTCCGGTGTGGAATGGATGAGGCCTCTCGTGTAGGGGTGACGGGGGGCGTTGATGATATCGGTCGTCGGCCCGCTCTCCACTACCCTGCCGGCGTACAGGACGATCATCCGGGATGCAAGGGACGATACGAACGAGAGATCGTGCGATACTACGACCATGCCGTACCCGTTCTTCTTCTGAAGGCCGATCAGCAGATCCCGGATCTCCTTTCGCGTATATGCGTCGAGAGCGGACGTAACCTCGTCGAGTATCAGGAGTTTCGGGTTGCAGGAGAGCGCCATGGCAAGCAGAACGCGCTGCCGCATACCTCCTGAGAGCTGATGAGGATAGGCATCCATCCAGATCGGATCGAGGCCGACCGTCCGGAACAGGTCAGCACAGCGTGCCTCCGCCTCTCGTACCGATATATTCTCATGCTTCAGCAGGGGCTCGATGACTTGATTTCCAACCGTCATCACCGGGTTCAGGACATCCAGACTGTTCTGGAACACGATCGCGATATCCTTCCACCGAAACCGGTTCATCTCCGGTTCAGGGAGGTGCGCGATATTCGTGCCGTTGTATGAGATTGTACCGGATATGGAGGCCCGACCGTCGAGCAACCGCATGATACTGAGCGCAAGGGTGGTCTTTCCGCTTCCCGACTCCCCGATTACACCGATGATCTCGCCTGCCTCCAACCCGAAGGAGATGCCGTCGATCGCCTTCACAGCACCATTATCCGTATGATAGCAGCATTCCAGGTTACTGACTTCCAGAACTGACATTATACACCTCGGTTCTGTCTTATGCGGGGGTCCAGCACCTGTTCGAGATCGCGGCCGACGAACGCAAGGCAGAGCAGCAGGACGATCAGCGCCGCAAGAGGGGGAAGGAGCCACCACTGCCAGTACGGCGTGAAATAGATCGACCGGAAGCTGGTTGCGTAGTGCAGCATCATCCCCCAGCTCTTCGCAGTCGGATCACCCAGCCCGAGGAACGCAAGCCCCGTCTCGGCCATGATGGCGTACGAGGTTATGCCGATGATGAGGACGAAGAGAATGGGAAACACTTCCGGGAGGATATGACGCCGCAACAGGTAGAACGGCGTCGCCCCGTAGTTCCGCGCAGCGGTGATGTAGGCGTTGTTCTTGATGGTGAGAGTCTGCGAGCGAGCGATACGCGCCGGTTTCGCCCAGCTGAACAGGACGAGGACGAATATGACGTTGAAGATGTTTGGGCCCATAAAGGCGGAGATGACTATAAGGAGCGGGAAAGCAGGCAGCGCCATGATGACGTCGACCGTACGCATCACCAATTGATCCGCCGCTCCCCCGAGGTATCCGGCGAGGATACCGAGAGCACCTCCGCCCAGCCCTGCGATGCAGGCGACGGCAAGGCCGATGAAGAGGCTCATCCGCGCACCGTAGCAGATCTGGGACCATATATCCATCCCCAACTCGTCGGTGCCGAGCGGATGATCCGCACCCGGCGACTCAAGGGATCCCCCGGTGATCTTTCCGGGCGGGTATGCGGAGAGAAACGGGGCAAAAACCGCCACCATGACGATGAGGGCGATGCCGCATAGCCCGATCTTTCCTTCCAGGCTGAACTTAGATATGACATCCCTGAGGCGGGCGATCACATCCTGTAGATGCGGGACCATCCCGGAGACTCGTATGATAGGAGTTTGTTCGACAGGCATCCGGTTCACCTATCCAGCGACCCTCGGATCCAGTTTCAGGTAGATGCGGTCGGCCATCAGGTTGCAGAGCAGAACCGATATCGCCACGACCAGCAAGATCCCCTGGATCAGAGGATAATCCCGGGCTACAACAGCGTTTCGGAGGAGGAGACCTATCCCGGGATAGTTGAAGACGCTCTCGACGAGCACAGCACCGCCCATGAGCATACCGATCACGAACCCGGTGCGGGTCACCACCGGGAGCAAGGCGTTACGGAGTGCGTGGCGCGTCCAGACGATGCGATCGCCAAGCCCTTTGGCGTGTGCGGTGCGGATGTAGTCCTTCGTAGAGACCGTGATGAGCGTATTCCTCGTGAGGAGATAGACCCCGGTGAGCTGCGCGAAGGATAGGGTCAGGACCGGGAGGAACGCGTGGTATGCGATATCCCTCACCTGATCCAGAACACCGGTATAATGTGCGAACGGGGTGACGGCGCCCGCAAGAGGGAATATCTGGAGATGCACGCAGAATATGAGCAGGAGGATGATCCCGAGCAGGAATGATGGGATCTCGGCAAATGCGATCAGACCGGTCATCATGAGCCGGTCAGACCCCTTGCTCCGGTTCCGGGCGGAGACGACGCCGAGTATGACGCCGGCAACCGTGCTGATGGCTGTTGCAGATAGAACGATGAGGAGAGTCCACGGCAGATGGAGAAGGATCACCTCGTTCACCGGCATCCTGTAATGGATACTCCGGCCGAGATCCCCTCTCGCCAGGTTTGCCAGATACGAAAAGAACTGCTCATGCAGCGGGAGATCCAGGCCGTAATAGTGGAAGTAATACTCCCGTTGCGCCTCCGTCATGACGATCACGTCTTCGCCCTGGATATCCGATGCCATGGTCGAGAACGGGTCTCCCGGCATCATGCGCGGGAGGAGAAAATTGATGGCCACGATCACCAGGAGGGTTATGACAAACCTGAAGATGATCGCCCGCCTGTCCCTCTCGTTCATTTAATCGTTGACCGCCCAGACCATCGTGCCGCTGAATGTCTCGAACTCGTATCGATACGTCCCGTCCGGTGCAGCGGCGTTCCGGTAATATTCACGGATCTTCTCTTTTGCTTCATCGGAAACCTCCGGGGTGCCCCATGGAAGATCCATCGCCCTCTCTGCTGCCACGACCCAATCCTGCTCACGGCTCCCTGACTGACGGCTGAACCTCACGATGGGGCGGTAGCCGGACGCGTAGAGGTACATGAAGGGGTAGAGCATGCCCAGCCCGTGGGTATTGCTGCAGGGCTCTTTTTCCAGAATCTCGCGGTAGATCTCACGATGCGCCTCTTCATCCACCTTTCTGGTGAAGTGGCTGCTGTAGTAGCAGTACCCCTTTGAGCAGGCCACCATCCGGTCGAAGGTCTCCACGTCTCTGATGCTCGGGGTCATTGCTGCAACCACGAGATCGAACGCGTTCCGAAATCCGAGTGCATCGATATCCGCCGTCCACCACGAGCACTCGACCGGCGTGATCTTCAGCCCTTCTTCCCGTGCGGATCCGGTAAGCCGGCCGAGCATCTCTTTTGAGACATCAAGAGACGTGACGTCCGCTCCGGCGCGGGCAAGCGGGAGGGAGAGGGTTCCCGGCCCGCAACCGATGTCAAGGACTTTCGCGCCCTGAAGTGAGAAACCGGCCTCATCAAGCATTGCAAACATCTCGTCGGCCCGTTTTTGCTGCCTTTCGGCGTCCATGTCCTGCGTGAAACGGCTCGACCGCCGGTTCCAGATTGCCGCGATAGAGTCGTCGGTGACCGTGCCCATCTCCCGTGCCGCCGCATTCCAGTAGTCGGCCCAGTACCGGACGTTATCGCTTTGCTGCAACTCCTTCCCTCTTTAGATACGAGAGTTTGGCCATCGTTCGCGAATGGTGGTTGAACGGGCACATCCAGCCGTCGTACTGCGAGATATACCACACATCGGGGCGGGTCGTATAGAGCAGGGGGATAGCCGGCACGTCCTCTGCGAGGATCTTTTGCATATCGTACACGATCCCTTTCCGCTTTTCATCGTCCAACTCCGTCATTTCAGCGGCGGCAAGAGCATTGAGTTCGCTGTTCTTGTAGCCGTAGACGGATGCCAGAGGAGAGAGGGCGCTGGTCGTAGATGCGACATCGGTATACTTTGTGCGCAGGAAATCGGCATCTCCGCCCCATCCTCCGTAACCTGCAATGATCAGCTCGAAGTCGCCTTTCTTCAGGTTGGCGTCGCGGGATTTGCTCTCGAGCGCCCTGACCTGAATGTCTATACCGACGTTCCCGAGACGATCTTTGAGGATCTCGCCGAACCTGACTTCATCGCTTCCTACGCTGAGGGTGAACGAGAGTTTCTTTCCATCCCTGTCACGAATCCCGTCCCCGTCGGTATCCTTCCATCCGGCGCTCTCAAGCAGCATCTCTGCCTGTTCTACGTTGAATGCATATTCAGGCTGATCGGGGTTGTACCAGATGTGCTCCTCAGGGAGCATGCCCATGTTGCCCGGTTTTCCAGCGCCACGCTGTATCTTCTCGACGAGTTCGTTGCGGTCGATGGCATACGCGAACGCCTGGCGCACCTTCTGGTCGCTCAGTTCAGGGCGTTTGTTCATGTTGAAGTAAAAT
>JBAYQF010000035.1:0-10406 GCA_041677325.1 Methanoculleus sp. | reverse complement strand
TCATAAGAATGTGGGGTCGGTGAGATTTGAACTCACGATCGACGGGTCTCTCCGAACATGCATCAGTGCTCCAACGGGTCATCATCCATACGTCAGGAGACCCATTGTTCATCACGTGCAAAGACCGCTGGAGCCCGTCGCCATTCCGGGCTTGGCCACGACCCCGCTCTCTATACAGTTGACGCCATGCAGTATAAGGATTTCGCCGGAGAAAATCAGAACTAATATATCCGCGTTGCCACTCATTTATATAGAATGGTTGAGGGCAGTTACGCGTGTGGAAATTCGCAGATACCCCTGCTCGGCATCACCATTGGTGAAATGCTGAACCGAATTGCAGCGGCACATCCGGATAGTGAAGCACTCGTCTCCGTCCACCAGGATATCCGGTGGACCTATGCGGAGTTTCTTGAGCGTGTCGATACCCTTGCGCGCGCCCTCATGGCACTCGATGTGGAGCGCGGAAACCGGGTTGCCATATGGGCGCTGAACTACGCGGAATGGGTGCTCGTCCAGTTCGCCACCGCAAAGATCGGTGCTATCATGGTGAATATCAACCCGGCCTACCGGACATACGAGTTCGAGTACGCCATGAAGCAGTCCGAGGTCCAGACGCTCCTCATCCAGGGACGATTCAAGACCTCCGACTACGTCGGGATGTTCTATGAGTCCTGTCCGGAGGCGTTCGAGGCAAAACCCGGCCGGATCAACAGCGATAAGTTCCCATTCTTAAAGAACGTCGTCTTCCTCGGCGACATTCCCTACAACGGCATGTACACATGGGACGATCTCATGGGAAAGGCCGCGCTGATCAGCCCCGACGAACTCCAGGAGCGCGAGGAGTCGCTCGACTTCGATGATGCCGTGAACATCCAGTATACGAGCGGAACGACGGGGTTCCCGAAGGGCGTCGTCCTGACCCACCATAACATCTTAAATAACGGTTTTATTATCGGCGAGGGGATGA
Organism: Methanoculleus sp.; assembly: GCA_041677325.1. Classification (GTDB taxonomy): domain Archaea; phylum Halobacteriota; class Methanomicrobia; order Methanomicrobiales; family Methanoculleaceae; genus Methanoculleus. Next base: position 9,439 of record JBAYQF010000035.1, on the reverse strand, counting down.
AGTTCACCCACAAGGACCGTCTTTGCATCCCGGTGCCGTTCTACCACTGCTTCGGGATGGTTCTCTCGAACATGGCCGCGGTCACCCACGGTACCGCAATGGTGCTCCCCTCACCGGTTTTCAACCCGGAGGCTGTCCTCAAGACCGTGCAGGACGAGAAGTGTACGGCGCTCCACGGTGTGCCGACGATGTTCATCGCGGAGCTTTCGCATCCGGACTTCTCGAAATACCGGCTGGATACGCTCCGCACCGGGATCATGGCAGGGTCGCCCTGCCCGACCGAGGTGATGCGCGAGGTCAACCAGAAGATGAACATGTCCGATATCGTGATCGTCTACGGGCAGACGGAGACATCGCCGGGCGTCACGATGACGACGACCGCCGATCCCCTTGAGCGGCGGGTCTCGACGGTGGGAAAACCCTTTCCCCATACCGAGATCAAGATCATCGACCCGCACACGCGAAAGATCCTTCCCCGGGGCGAGACCGGCGAGATCTGCGCCCGGGGCTACTGCGTGATGCGCTGCTACTATAACAACCCGAACGCCACCCGGGCGACGATCGACGAGAACGGCTGGAACCATACCGGCGACCTCGGGACGATGGACGAGGAGGATTACGTCAAGATCGTCGGCCGCCTGAAGGATATGGTGATCCGCGGCGGGGAGAACATCTACCCGCGCGAGATCGAGGAGTTCCTCCACCTCCACCCGATGATCGCCGACGTCTACGTCATTGGGGTGCCCGACCAGAAGTACGGCGAGGAGTTGATGGCCTGGGTCAAACTGGAGAAGAAGGCACGCCTCACTGTGGAGGAGGTCAAAGAGTTCTGCCGCGGGAAGATCGCGCACTTCAAGATCCCGCGCTACGTCAAGTTCGTCGACGACTTCCCGATGACGGTCTCGGGGAAGATCATGAAGTTCAAGATGCGGGAAACAGCGATCGCGGAGCTTGGGCTCGAGGACGAGTCGAAGATCGAGACCGCGTAACCTCTTTTTGCCGTGCACGGCGTGTAGTTATCATGCATGATGCCTTCGGCGCTCCGGAGATCCTCGATCTGATCAGGTCGCTCCTTGCCGACCCGGACGTAAACCGGTTCGGCCCGGATCTCGCGGACCCCGCCTGGGAAGACCCGCTCCTCGGCGTTTCGTGCGGCGACGACCCGCTGTATGCCGAATTCCGGGAGACGATCGGGCCGTTTCACTGGACGCCCCTTGAGGCGTTCTGCGCCGGGTTCCCCGGGGCCGGCGCCACGGCATCCGATCTCGCCGTCATCGTCTGGGCGCTGCCGCAGACCGCCGCAACGCCGCGGCTGTATGACAACAGGACTGCGTACTGCCTCCACTTCTCCGAAAAAGGGTGCGGCGCCTGCATCCGCCGTTGCCCCGCAGGCGCGATCTCGGCGGACGGGCACGACAAGGAGCGGTGCTTTGCGTACATCCGGGAGAGGGTGGTGCCCTTTGTCGAGAGCGATATCGGCGTCCCGGCCACGAGCTGCGGTCTCTGTCAGGCCGGTGTGCCCTGCGAGGCGCGACGGCCGCGATAAAAAAGGGTTATTTAGTCTCTTCTGCCCGCGCGACGAGCGACCGCGCCGCGGCGGCGGCTTCGCGGACGATCTCCTCTTCGCCCGGCACTTCCCGCTCGTGCATCAGGATACGGCCCTGACAGAGGACGGTCATGACCGTGCTGCCGTTGCAGGCATAGACGGCGTTTGAGTCGGCGTGGAAGAGCGGGGTGTTGCAGATTGCACGGGCATCGAGGAGGACGATATCGGCCGGTGCGCCGACGGTCAGGGTGCCGGGCCCGGTGCCGAGCGCCCGGGCGCCCGCCGTGGTCGCCATGGCGAACGCCTCGCTTGCGGGGAGGAGGGTCGGCGAGTTCCAGGCGAACTTCTGCAGGAGCGCTGCGAACTTCATCTCCTCGAACATATCGAGGTTGTTGTTCGAGGAGCAGCCGTCCGTCCCAAGGGCGACGTTCGCGCCGGATGCCTTCAGCCAGTGGTAGGGCATCGCCCGGTTGACGGCGAGCTTCATGTTACTTACCGGGTTATGGGAGGCGGTGACGCCGCGCTCTGCAAGGAGCCGGCACTCGGCCTCGTCGAGCCAGCAACAGTGCGCGGCGACTGTCCGGGGGGTCAGGCATCCGCACTCGTCGAGGAGGTACGCGGGGCGTTTGCCGAACCGGGCGACGCAGTCCGTCACCTCCTTCTCGGTCTCGGAGAGGTGGAGGTGGATGCCGATATCCTCTTCCCGCGCGTATTCGGCACACCATGCGAGCCCTTCGGGGGAGACGGTGTAGATGGAGTGGGGGCCGACGGCCGCCTGGATCCGCGGGTTGTCGAGGGATTTTACGTGGGAGATGAGTGATTGGGTCGCCTTGATCTCGGCCTCCCGCTTCTCTTCCATCCCGAGGTCGATGAACCCGTAACCGAACGTCGCCCGCATGCCCATCTCGTCGGCCGCGGCGGCCGCCCGGTCCATGAAGAAGTACATGTCGTTGAACGCGACCGTCCCGCTCTTGATCATCTCAAGGCATGCGAGTCTTGTTCCTGCGTAGACGTCGTCGCCGGTAAGGTGCGCTTCAAGCGGCCAGATCTTCTCGGAGAGCCAGTCCTGCAGGATCATGTCGTCCGCATAGCCGCGTAAGAGGCTCATCGCAGCGTGGGTATGGGTGTTCACGAGGCCGGGGACGGCTATCCGGTCGGAGCCGTCGATAACGATCTCGGCGTCGATAGCCTTCCGAGCGTCCTTTCCGATCGCGGCAATCGTGCCGGTCTCGTCGATCGCTATATCTACGGTCGATCCGTCGATGTTGGCTCCGGCGATCAGGACTGATCCCCGGGCGGTGAATATCTCGTTCATGCAAGTCGCTCCACAATTCTCTCAAGGATGGTCTCGGTCCTCCGACAGTTCGCCCGGGAGGTCGCGAGGATATGCTCGTAGGTCAGGATCTCTTCTCCGAGGCCGTTTGCGTAGTTGTCCACGGTGCAGATGGCGGCAAACCGCATCCCGAGTTCGAGGGCGAGCGTCGCTTCGCTTGCAACCGTCATACCGACGATATCCGCTACGCGGGCGAGCGCTTTCACCTCGGCGACCGTCTCGATCCGCGGCCCGCGGGTCTGGGCGTAGACCCCGCCCATCCGCGCATCCGGCTCCAGTCCGGCAAGGGTGCGGACGAGGTCCGCGTCCAGTTCCGGCCGGACGTGGTCGATCGAGCACTCGTGGATAGATGGGATGTCGGTGACGCTCAGGTAGTCGGTGGGGATGACGATCGAGCCCGGCGGGATGTCGCGCTTCAGGGAGCCGGCGGAGCCGAACGCGACGATCTCGTCCACCCCGAGGACGGCGAGTGCAGCGAGGCACGCGCGGTAGTTGATCCGGTGCGGGGGGAGGTTGTTCTGGTGGCGCAGGAGGAGCGCGAACTCTCCGGTATGCACCTCTGCCTTCCCGTAGGGCGTCGCGACGACCATCTTCTCGAGCGGGGGAAGGTCGGCGAAGAGGAGGCTCGTGCCCCCTATGATCCCGAGCACTTAGACCTCCTCCCCTGTACACACTTCTCCGTACGACATTCTTCTTAGAGGTGAGACGTCCCGGCGGAAAAAGATTCACCGCTCCGGTGCTGCGGGTTATGCCCGCCGATGCCGCTCCTCGATGAGATAGGCGGGGCGGCGGTGTCGTATTTCTCCTGCACCGGGAGTGGCGGCGTTCCGGCGCGTCCAGGGATGGATGATGCGCGAGAACAGGTGTTTTCCCGGTTTTTTGGCCTCGCCGGGGAGGGATGAGGGGGTTGGGGGTCAGAACCCTTATTATGTGATCACGATCAACATAGTAGGGTAACAGGGGCCGATAGATCAGGGGTAGATCGCTACCTTGGCATGGTAGAGGCCGCGGGTTCAATTCCCGCTCGGTCCATGTTTTTGTTTTGGTGTGAGTTTTTTTGGTAGGAGATACTTCGTTCATGCGTTGAGGTAGCAGTTGACGCCCGGGTTGATCGTGAGTTGTGCCACCCTTGTAGAACTGTGACGTCGCGGTGACTGATTAATCTCGTTTTACAATCATTCCATAGCCTTTTTGCTCAAACTCCATTGCATCGTCCTTGTTGATGCACCACAGACATCCATAAGGATTGATGTATTTCCTCCCGTATTGCGATACCAGGTTGAGCATGGGGAGCACTTTAGAAAACTCAAAAGTGACCATCTCTTCTTTTTCCTGCGTTTTCTTGTCGGAACTGCGGATCACGCGTTCCTGCTTTCTACCGGCTGACTCCGGGATCGCTTGCTTGCTACTGTCAGGTTTACCGGGCGTTTCTTTCTCGATGGTGCGCACCATAGCCCGGTTTTTTCTGCCGTTGTGTTTGAGATAGCGATCCAGGTCGTTGAAGATCGACAAAAATCTTGCTTCGAGTTCTTTAAGATATCTCACCTGCTCATGGATTGAGGAGATCTGATTTTCTGAGACGAGGTTGATCTCCCTGGATTTATATCTGGAATCAGGATCAGTCTTCCATATGAACCCGTTCTTTGGGGAGGAGATCTTCCAGAGAGCCCTCTTGAATATCCTAAACGATGCGTACATCAGGTTGATCTCGTTTCCCAGGTTCATGGGATCGTCCCAGATATCGTTCTTAAACATTTTATAGAGCCTCTTCAGATCGTCCCGATAATAGTAGTATTCGTCCTCCAACTCGGTGAGTTCGTCAAGAACGGGTAACGCAGAGTCTCGTAACCTGGCGCATCTCTGGTATTGTATCTTGAAATCACTGAAGTAGTGAGAGTATTCTCCGTTCAACACATATCTGACCCACTCGCTCAATCCTGTCGAGGGGTTCTTTGTTGTACAGAGTGTCCTGTTATCGGGGTTGATGCCGATGGTGCGAATCCCATGCCGAACGTAGTAGAGTTTCTCGTGGTTTAAATGAAGGTCGTGTTCATCGATGTTCTGAAAGTTCAAAGAGATCTCGTAGTTTCCCCATGCTTCATGGTGGGGGCGGAGTTCCAGATAGTCCCTCAAGAGCCAGTAGGACTCGATTCCATCCCGGGCGTATTTTTCCTCCCGTTCCTGAAGTTTTTCCTGGCTGATCTTGCTGAGCTGGATCTCAAACACCACGCTCCGTTCTCCCCTCGTTGCATAGACATCCGCCCGCCAGTCGTCGGCCGGTGACTGATACTCGGGTTGAGCATCCCACCCTTCCGCTCTGCAGATCTGGTAAATCTGGTTCTTGAGCCGTAAGTGGTCGAGCGATTCCGGCTCTCCTCCGCACCCGTCAGATCTGTGAGCATGGTAGAAGTGTTTGAGGCCGCACTTTGACATTCTGGCATGCCCGTTCATCCCGCAGCAGGGCATTGTTATGGTGAGGCCTTTCCTGTGCCGAGCCTTGAGTTCATTCCATTCGCTATCAGAGAGATCAGGGCCGATAACCCTTTCACCTTTAATGATTGCTGAAAGCGGAATGTCGTCACATCCTTAGCCTCGATGAAGTTTCACGATACCTCTGGGGTGAGGCCTCCTATGAGATTTTGAATATTCAGGTATTCCCTGTAATACCGCATTCTCAAGAGAAAAGATAAACAATCAATGTTAATACTCTTTCGCACCATCGGATAATAATATGGAGAATTTTCAGCACATAACCAGTTTTATATGGAATGTTGCGGATGATGTCCTTCGTGATGATTTTAAACGTTCAAAATATCCTGATGTGATCCTGCCGTTCACGGTTCTACGCCGTATTGACTGCGTACTTGCGCCGACAAAGGAGAATGTGCTGAAGAAGTATACGGAGTTCAAGGATGAGATCCAGAACCTCGATGGGCTTCTCAAGCACGAATCGGGGTATGCTTTCTATAATACGTCAAAATACAATTTCAAACGGCTTCTTGACGACCCGGAGAACATCTCCAAGAACCTGATCGACTACATCAACGGTTTTTCCGAGAACGTCAGGGATATCCTGGATCGTTTCAAGATCTGCAACTCCATCCAGGCGTTGCACGAAAAGGGGTCGCTCTACCTGCTCGTGCAGAAGTTTGCCTCCGATACGGTGGACCTTCACCCCGATCGCGTGAGCAGCCATCAGATGGGTTACATCTTTGAAGAGCTCATCCGGAAGTTCAACGAACAGAACAACGAGAATCCCGGCGAGCACTTCACGCCCCGTGAGGTGATCAAGGCGATGGCAAATCTCATGCTTGCGGGCGATGCGGATATGCTCGCCCACAACCACATCGTCAAGACGATCTACGATCCTGCCTGCGGAACCGGTGGAATGCTCTCGGTCACGAAGGAACACATCCTCGCCGAGATCAACCCGAACGCGGATATCCGGCCCTTCGGGCAGGAGACGAATGACGAGACTTACGCGGTCTGCAAGAGCGATATGCTGATCAAGGGCGACGATCGCGATGCGGAGAACATCAAGCCCGACTCCTCGTTCTCACGGGATGGGGATGGTGGGGTCGGGAAGGTCGGCTACGAGATCAACTTCAACCGCTACTTCTACACCTACACGCCGCCCCGGCCGCTTGAGGAGATCGAGGCGGAAATTAAGAGTCTCGAGGTAGAGATCCTTGGTATGGTGAGGGAGATGATGGGGTGAAGCCCTATGCACCTGAAGCCCTGCCTCCGGCCGGCATCGACTGGGAGAGCCATATCCCGCAGATTGCGTCGGCAAACCGCGCCCTTGCCCGGTACGACGGCATCCTCCAGGCGATACCGAACCCACAGCTCCTGCTCTCCCCGCTCCTGACCCAGGAGGCGGTGCTCTCATCACGGATCGAGGGGACGCAGGCGTCGCTTGAGGATGTTCTGCGCTTTGAGGCGAACCCGAAGGAGCCGATCGATGGTGCGGCTCGTGCCGACATCCAGGAGATCATCAACTACCGGGAAGCGCTTAATACCGCGGTGGAAGCCCTAAAGACCCGGCGATTGGACACCGCCCTCATCTGCGACCTGCACCGGATCCTTCTCTCCGGGAGCCGGGGCATGGACCGGGAGCCGGGGTGCATCCGGGATATCCAGAACTTCATCGGGCGGGACGCGCACATTGAGCATGCGATCTTCGTTCCGCCGGCGCCGGAGGACGTCCCCCGGGCGCTCGCCGACTGGGAAGCATACCTGCAGGGTGGGGAGTTGGATGTCCTCGTCCAGCTCTCCGTCCTGAAAGCGCAGTTCGAGCTCATTCACCCGTTCTGCGACGGCAACGGGCGTATCGGGCGGATGCTCGTGCCGCTGATCATGTATGAGAAAGGGCTGATAGGAAGCCCGATGTTCTACATCAGCGCATATCTCGAGCGGAACCGACCGATTTACTACGAGCGGCTGCTCGCGGTCTCCCGCGACGGTGACTGGAACGGCTGGATAGCGTTCTTCCTCCACGCCATCGAGGAGCAGGCGGGGGCGAACGGTCAGAAGGCAAAGGCGATCCTCGACCTTTACGATGAGATGAAGCGGACAGTTCCGGAAGTGACCCGATCGCAGTATGCGATTGCTGTGATCGATGCGCTCTTTAAAACGCCGGTCTTCAGTCCAGCCGAGTTTTTCGAGCAGGCAGGGATATCGAGGAGGGCGGGGGAGCGGGTACTCCAGCAACTTCGTGAACGGGAGATCATCGCTGTCCTCACCGAGGGCCGGGGGCGGCGTGCCGCGACCTATCTCTTCCCACGTCTGCTTGCCATTACCGAGGGGGGCCGGTTGTGAATACTCTGATACCCGCAAACCCGGTTGTGTATACCAAAACCCCGATCCAGCATGCACATTTATATACTGGATGGTGGTTGTGCGACACTTCTGACCCACAACACTATTTGTGCGACGCCAAGTGGGGTTTCATGTCGCACAAAATGTCTTGTGCGACACCGGCGACCCACAACGATCGAGCCCGGCCGGCCTCGGGGGCGGCGGCATGAGCACGGGGTTTGCGATCGATCCGGCGACGGTGCGAACGTGGAAGCGGTATCCAGCGTATAAGGACTCCGGGGTGGAGTGGCTCGGGGAGGTGCCGGCGTACTGGGATGGGAATATCACATGGTTTACACCGGAGGACCTCGGCAAAAATGAGGCAGCACGGATTACAAGCAACGGTCAATAGATAACAAAAGAAGGGTTGCAGAACTGCAGTGTTCAAAGTGAGCACTTTTACACCGCCATTGACAGTACTAAGAGAGACGTTTCTCTCTATCTGTACAAGTACTCTCAGATCCGGCGCCTCTCTCGACCGTTTGATCTTCGCAACCGGTGCTAGAATCCTGCGGTAAACCTGCTGCAATGTTGCAACTCGCATCTCCGGTTCCCCCTCACTCCGGCCCCTGGCTCGAAGAAGCGACAGACCGCCATGGATGCTGCACGTGAGGCGTTGCTGAAATTATCCGTCGGATAGCCACTTCAAGAGGATTCCAAAGACTCTCCCGAAACGGCATCTTCATGCTGGGGAAATGTCGCTTTCCTCATCATATTCCAATTCCAGGATGAACGCCCCCTGATATCCACACCGCCGGCAGTAATACAGTGTCGCGTACAGGCCACGTGCATCCCAGTAGACATCGGTGCTCAGGCATACCGGGCAGCGGAGAACCTTTCGTGTCATCAGCTCACCTCTGGACTTCGGCGGTGAGGGTATACTCAGGCACTCTTTTCTCGGTGGGAATCTCCTCACCCTTCTCCTGGAGATGGAGAATGTAGATCTCGATAGCCTCCCGTGCCATCACTATCGTCTCGTCGACGGTCTCCCCATAGGTGATGCAGCCGGGAAGGGTCGGTACGGTGACGGTGTACCCGCCTTCCGGCTCCTTCCGGAGGAGGATACGGTAGTTCAGATGTCTCATTGCATCGCACCCCAAGGATCACGCATAGGTAAGACTTACGTATGACATATGCATGATAATGATAGACATCACCCGATGATCTATAAAGAGTATCCATGAAAAGAACTTGTCTCTGGGAAGAACGTATCATCTCATCCCCTCCCGACCGGTCCACTCCCGCACCACCCTCGTATTACACCTCCCGGAGACATCGCACCGGCCGAGTTCGACCTTCGTTCGCTCAAACGTCCGGTGGTCGAGGGCTCCCGGGAGCGGCTGCACCTTCGCCTTCTTGAGGCAGTCGTAGCAGAGATACCCTCCCCCGCCGCGTTTCACCGACGATCTCGACCGCCGCCTGCAGATGCGGGCTCGGGTTCGTCCTTTGCGACCGGGAGGGCGATGTAGTCTATGGGGTTGATGTGAGCAGCGTCGGCAGCATAGGTACAGCAGGTGCTGCCAATGAGTGCAGCCACATTTGAGCCGGGATCTGATCTTTCTCCACGGTGCAGGCGATCTCTCTGTTCATGTACAGCAGTGCGGAAAACACACGTACCCCGGCTATCATCGGAAGTATCGTTGCCCATGCTCTCCGTTCTCTCATTCTGCTGTACAGGTACGTACATAGACAGATCTCTATCT
>JBAYQF010000034.1:0-10489 GCA_041677325.1 Methanoculleus sp. | reverse complement strand
TGCAGCTCACGTTCGGCGATGAGATCACCCCCCGCGGCACATCGTTCACGATCCGGAAGTTCCGCGAAACACCATTCACGCCTGTGGAGCTGATCGAGTCGAACACCTTCGACGTCGACCAGCTCGTCTACTTCTGGATGGCGATCGAGAACAACAAAAGTCTGCTCTTCGTCGGCGGCACCGCGTCGGGAAAGACCACATCGCTCAACGCGGTCGCCCTTTTCATACCGCCGCTTGCAAAGATCGTCTCTATCGAGGATACTCGCGAGATCACGCTCTACCACGAGAACTGGGTCGCAAGCGTCACACGCGAGACGGTCTCCGAGGTCTCCGGCGCCACCATCGGGATGTTCTCCCTCCTCAAGGCCGCGATGCGGCAGCGTCCCGAATACATCCTGGTCGGCGAGGTCAGAGGGAGCGAGGCCCAGACACTCTTCCAGGCGATGAACACCGGACACACGACATTCTCTACCATGCACGCGAGCGGTGTCGATGCGGCGATCCATCGCCTGGGGAGTGAACCGCTCAACGTGCCGCGAAACATGCTCCAGGCACTGGACGTGATATCGGTTCAGGCGCTCACCCACCGGGGGCACGACCGCGTGAGACGGTGTCGGGAGATTGTCGAGATTGTCGGGATCGACTCACTTACCGGCAATCTCCAGGTGAATACGGTTTTCGAGTACGATCCCGTAGAAGATACCTTCGCCTACTCAGGCCGATCCCGGATCTTTGCCGGGATCATGGATTACCGCGGCTGGAGCCGGAGCCAGCTCGATGAAGAACTGCAGGTCCGGCGAAAGATCCTCCTCGCGATGCTTGAGCAGGGGATCAGGGATTACCGGGCCGTCGCCCGGCTCATCCAGGTCTACGCGATTGATCCGGAGCGGGTGCTTGCCTCTCTTGAAAGCCTTCGCGAGTTGATCCGCTGATGCCGCCCTGGTGCGTATCACTCCACCATCTCATCCGTCAGGGTGTGGAGCGCAACCCTGCAGGATACCGCGCTCTTCGTGCCGACCTGATCGCGGCAAACATGGGGACGACGATCGAGCGGTATCTGCTACGCACCTACCTCGTTTCAGGGCTTTTTGGTATATTCTGCGCAATCCTGGGATATTTCGTGCTGCGCTTCTTCCCATCCCCGGCGCTGAACATCAGCGTTTATAATGTCTTTGCCCTCCGGTTTCCGGAGTTCGTGATGACGGATGCCTCGATTATGGCTATCCGGTTTGCCATAAGTGTTGTCATCTTCGTCATCGCCGCGTATATCGTCTACATCTTCTTCTTGCGCTACCCTTCCATCCAGAAGAAGAATCGAGAGGCCCGGATCAACCTGGTGCTTCACAGCGCTGTCTCCTACATGTATGCCATGCGGCGCGGCGGAGCACAGATTGTCCCGATCTTCCGTGCAGTCGGTGAGAGTACGGCGGTTTACGGCGAGATAGCCCATGAGTTCCGGCGGGTTGTCCGTGATACCGATTACTTCGGATACGATCAGATAACGGCCCTCCGGCACCTGCAGGAGACGACGCCCTCGGAGAAACTTGCGGAATTCATCCAGGATCTCGTCTCCGTCGTCGAGAGCGGGGGAGATGTACTCGGGTTCCTTGAGACCCGGGTGCGGGTGTACCAGGAGGATGCCCGATTCGAACAGAAGACGTTCCTCTCCACGCTGCAACTGATGGCTGAGGGGTATGTGACGCTCTTTGTCGCCGGCCCGCTCTTCATCATCATCGTCATGCTCGTCATGGGTTTCATGAGCAGCGCGCCGGTTTTGCAGCTTGCGATCGTCATCTATCTCCTCATCCCCGTCGGTTCGCTCTTCTTCCTCCTTGCGATCGACGCTATCTCGATCAAGACCGAGACGGTCGAACGTTACACCGAGATGAAATGGCTCCGCGAGTTTAGCGATGTCCGCACCGAAGGGCGGGACGGTGAAGAGTTGCTGGTCAAGCAACTCGGCCACTATGACAGGATCCGGAACATCCGGGCATTCCTGCGTCGCCCTCTCCAGACGTTCCTCATCGAACCGAATCGGACGTTGTACGTGACGGTGCCGCTTGCGCTTGCATACGTCCTCCTTGTCTTCCTCGCGACCCCGGCCTACGCCGATCTCGAGCTCCTCGTCGATGTTCTGGACGATCACCTTATCGTAGCGCTGCTGCTCATCCTCATCCCCTTCGGTGTCTTCCACCTGTTCTGGCAGAACAAGGTGATGGCGATCGAGGCGAGCATCCCTGAGTTCCTGAACCGCCTCTCCGGGATAAATCAGGTCGGTCTGACGCTTGCGCAGGCGATCGAGATCCTTGTCAGGGCGGACCTCGGGGTATTGACCTATGAGATCAAGAAGGTCGGGCGCGACATCGAGTGGGGTGCAAGCGTCCAGGACGCCCTCGTCCGGTTCGAGGAGCGGATACGCACCCCCACCATCGCCCGGTCGATCACCCTGATCACGACCGCGAGTCGTATGACCGGGGACATCGGTGAGGTGCTCTCTATAGCAGCCCGTGATGCGGCGATCTCGGAGAATCTCAAGCGCGAAAGGCAGGGCGAGATGTTCATCTACACCGCCATCGTCTACCTGGTCTTCATCGTCTTCCTCTTCGTCGTGGTCATCATCGACACCCAGTTCCTCTCCGTGCTCGCTGATGTCAATGCCCTCGCTCCCGATAGCACGATGGCCGATCCTGTCTCCCTCGGGGATACTTCGGTCACGACGTTCAGGCTTCTCCTGTACCACGCCTGTCTTGTCCAGGCGTTTTTCTCCGGCCTGATCGCCGGGCAGATGGGGGAGGCGTCGCTCCGGGCAGGGGTCAAGCACGCGGCCGTGATGCTCATCATCGCTCTTGTGGTCTTCACCGTCGCGCTGTAGATCCGGATCCCGGGCAGCAGGCCCGGGCAGGGCTTCGTACTACTGCATAAATCCGTCTGAACCGCCAATCCCGGATATGGGGTGAATCGATACGTTTAATCTCTGTTTGTGGCTATAACTCAGTATGCCTCCCGACGGGATGCCTGCTCCGACTGTCTCCTTATTCTATGTCGATGACGAATCTGGCCTCCTCGAGACCGGCGAGTACGGGAAGGGTGCGAAGTTTGAGATCACTATTCCGAAGAGGACGTAGCGGACCGGCGCACGGGGAATGGTCCATCGGGCCCTGGGGGGTACCGGCAAGAGCGGTCGGCATCGGAGAGCGTTCTTTCTCAGGCGCTCTCTTCATTCCGGTCTCGCCCGGGTTTGAGGCGTCATGCTGTCTACGGAAATATCGATTTATCCTGCCGGATATCGGTGATGGGCCCGGCGCCGGTTACTCTATCTTCGCATAGTTCTGCCCCATCACTTGAGGGCTTTGTAGCGAACGATGCGGCGCTCATGTATGGCGCGGATACGCCTTGCATCGGACTTACCATCCCTTTTCACCTGTTCAGGTGTTGTATCGGCCTTGCCCCCGAAGCAGATACGACCATTCTGTCCCCAACCCCTCTCGCCCGCCGGATTGCCGATATGGGAGGCCGGGTGGCGGGTGATCGTTCGCTCCCTCTCCCATTGGATTTTTGCGGTATAGTCTCCCGTGGGGCCAGGATGGTCACGCGCGGTACCAAACATAACGTGTCACCATGATGATCGCCCTTGCGCTCGGCAACGTCACCCCTTTACCGGTCCCCGCCATCCTGGTCGTGCGACCTGGAGCCTTTCCAGGAATGCCGGCGATAGTGTTTTTATCCTTTACCGCCCATCTCTCTCCCGGTGATGTCGTATGTGTACTGTTGGCGGACCAGTCGATATCGAGTTTGACGACGATCGGGTGAAGGGCAAGAATTACCGCTGCAAAGAGTGCGGTGAACGGTTCAAAGGCCTCGGGAAGCGGCCCATGTGCCCGAGCTGCCAGTCGGAAGATGTCGAAGAAGCCTGAAGGCGTGAGTTCCTCTGTCAGGCCGGGCGTGACGACCATACCCCTTGGTGACGAGGTTCTCCTTCTCCAGGGAGAACACTCTTTTCTGCTCGTTGCGAAAGCCGGTACGCGGTTTCCCCTCTGCATCGAGACACCCGGCGACGAATACTGCCTCGCCGTCGACCCCGATGATCTCATCGCCGTCTCGATGCCGGAAGGCGGCCCTGTTGAACAGGGGTGGATGATGCTTGAGCTGGTCCGGCGCTACCACATCCCGCTCGTCGTCCTCGGAAAAGATCATCCCGGATCGAGACGGCTCTCTATGGTCGTCTCGGTCGCCCCGGAGATTCATCTCTCCTGCGATATACGCCGGGGGACTCATCCTGAACAGCATCTCCTCTGCTCGTCGGCGGAGCTTGCAGGGCTTTTGCTTGCCGGGGTTCCCGGCGGAGTTACACTACGAAACCTGCCTTATGGAGTGGCAGTGAAGCATCTAAATGCAGAAAAATCCTCAGCGGACAAACAACAATAAATATATGCTTATTTTCATCAATTATTCATGAGCCGTGAGAAGGAGGGTTTGATGAAGATCGATGTCCTGAAAAACATCAGGGAAACTGAAGAAGAGTATCAGGCGATGATCCGTGATGCGCAGGCGGAGAGGAAGAAAAACCTCTCTGATGCCGAACTGGAGGCTGAGAACCTGGTCCGGAAGGCAGAGAGTGATGCCGCGGAGTACAGGAATCAGCGTCTGGCGGAGGCACGGACTCAGGCGCAGCACGGGTACGCAGAGATTGTCAAAGAAGGTGAGGCGCGCGCAGAGGCGCTGAAAGCAACAGGGAAGAAGAACCTTGCAGAAGCTGTAGATCTTATTGTTACACGATTTAAGGAGCATCTGCATGTTAAGGCCTGAACGGATGTGCCGACTGCTCATCGCGGCCCCGAAGGGTGAGATCGAGACCATCATCAAGGAACTCTACCGGCATAACGTCTATCACATCGAGGACTTCGTGCCGGAGAGTTCGTCTGATGCGCTCTCGATCGGCCACCCGCTTGCGGATGCGAGCGATGCAGCCTCGGCGCTCATCAAGGTCAGGGCAATCGAGAATGCGTGCGGGATAGATCCCGGGAACGTAGAAGCTAAAACGAAGCTCCCCGTAGCGAAGGTCCGGAAGCGGATCCAGACGGATCTGCCCGCTATCCAGAAGGAAGCGGAAGAACTCGTTGGTTCACGTTCAAGACTGGATGCACGGCAGAAAGAGCACGAGCAGCGCGCGAGAGAACTTGAACCATTTGTTGCAGTTCCTCTGGACCTGGAGTTCTATCGCGGGTATGCACGATTTACCGTTTTTGCCGGACACATTACCCATGATGTCGATATCGGCGTCCCGAATGAGAAGTTCTTCTCTGGTGGGGTACCCGGCAACATGATCGTCGTCGTGGTGCCGAACGAGCACCGCGAGCAGGTTGAGCGGACTCTCCTCGATGCCGGGTTCCAGGCAATCCCCATCCCCGAGGAGAACGGCGCGCCGGCCGACCGCATGAAGGCCCATCTGGAAGAGGCCCGGCGGATCGAGGCCGAGATTGCTGCAATCAACGGAAAGATTGCAGGGATCCGGGAGAAGCACACCGATTTCCTGGTGGCATGCGATGAACTACTCACGGCTGACGTAGAGCGGGCGGAAGCCCCATTGCGGTTTGCTACCACGGAAGAGACCTTCATCACTGAAGGATGGGTGCCTGAAGCCCAGGCGGACCAGATCCGGAACACGCTCGAAAAGGCGACCGGCGGTAAGATCTACATCGAAGAACTGGAGATCGACGACGATACTGCAGTCCCGGTGGAGTACGAAAATCCGTCGTTCGCCACGCCGACTCAGATGCTCATGGATATCTACGCCCGACCCCGGTACTCCGAGATCGACCCGACGCTGATGGTGGCCATCGTGTTTCCCATCTTCTTCGGTTTCATCCTCGGTGACGTGGGGTATGGAGCAATCCTGCTCGCGCTGAGCCTTGGCCTGCGAAAGATCATTACGGGCGATGAGGGGAGGATGCTCCTCAAGGTGCTCAGTTATGCGAGCATATCGAGCATCATCTTCGGGCTTCTCTACAGTGAGATCTTCGGATCTTCGCTCCCGTGGCCGTCACTGCTCTACTCCCGGCACCTCAACATCGGAGGAGCCGCGGCGGCAGGTCACGGCCCGCAGGTAGCCGAACTCATGATCGTTGCGATCTGGATCGGTATTCTGCACATCACGCTTGGACGCGTCATCGGCATGCTCAACGCCCGGAGAATCTATCACGGAAAACATGCGACAAAAGCGGTTATCTCCAATGCAGGATGGATCAGCGTCATGTGGGGTATCATCCTCATCATATGGTCGCTCTATGCCATCCCGTTGATGCCCGACCTGACAGGGTTCCCCGGTGCCGGTACGATTGGTGCCATTCTCCTGGTAGCAGGCATAATCGGCATTGCGCAGGAAAATCCGCTCGAAATCGTCGAACTTCCGACGATCATCAGTCACGTATTGTCCTACGCCCGTCTTGTGGCGGTGGGCTTATCCTCGGTCGCCATAGCGATGGTGGTCAATTACATCGCGATCGGCATGATGATACAGCCCCAGCTTGAAGCGATCACCCCTGTCGGCGTGATCCTCATCATCGTCGGCATTCTCGTTCTCCTGATGGGGCACATGCTGAACACAGCACTTGGCCTCCTCGGCGGCGGTCTGCACTCGATTCGTCTTCACTATGTTGAGTTCTTCACCAAGTTCTACAAAGGTGGAGGAAAGAAGTACAATCCATTTGGTATGAAATCTAAGTTTACGGAGGAATAAGGAATGGTAGATGTTGGTACAACTCTTGAAATAGCACAGGCATCGCAGGCAGGAATGAGCGCAGTCGGCGCAGGTCTCGCAGTAGGTCTCACCGGCATCGGTTCCGGTATCGCTGAGATGGGTATCGGTGCGGCGGCCGTCGGTGCAACCGCAGAGAACAGGGATATGTTTGGTCTCGCACTGCTCTTCACTGTGATTCCGGAAACCATTGTTATCTTCGGTCTTGTGGTTGCACTGCTGCTTCTGTTCTGATGGAGTGAACCATGGGACTCGATGCAGTAGTGAACGAGATCCGGGAGAAAGGGCGAAAGGAGGTCGGGGCGATCCAGACGGAGACCCGGACCGACGTCGAAGGGATCCTCCGGGATGCGCAGGCTCGCGCTGCCGGGATCAAGGCGTCGGTACAGGAAGAGGTCGACCGGGCTGTCACCCACATCGTCAACCAGGAAGCCTCGGCGGCGAACCTCGTCGTCAAGCGGCAGGTCCTGAACGCCCAGAAGATGCTCCTCGATCAGGTCTATTCGACCTCGCTTGCCGCTATCGGTGATCTGCCCGCCGAGTTCCAGGAGAAGGCGCTCACAGCCCTGCTGAAGAGAGCGGTAAAGGAGATCAAGAAGGGCGTCGTCCATGCAAACAAGCGGGATATCCCGGTTGTCGAGGGAATCCTCTCTCAGTTGAAGATGTTCTCCGGCTACACCGTGGGTGCGCCCGTTGATATCCCCGGTGGCATCATCGTCGAGAGCAACGACGGCGAACTGCAGATAGATTACAGTTACAGTACGTTCCTGGACGAGATCTGGGAATCCGGCCTGAAGGATGCGTCAGACATTCTGTTTACATGAGGAGGGTTCATAAATGGCAGGGGTAAGTAGCGGATCAGCCCAGTACATTTACGCCTGCACCCGCATGCGGGTGCGTAAATCACTGCTGATGCCGCGCGAAGATTATCTCCGCATGCTGAATATGAGCCTGCCTGAGATCACCCGGTTCATCGGCGAGACCGCTTACCGGTCGGAGATCGATGAACTTGGCACCTCCTTCTCCGGAATCAACCTCGTAGAGGTAGCCCTGAGCTGGAACCTCGCGAAGGAGTACCAGAGTATCCTGGAACTGGTGCCGGGAGACCTGAAACACTTTACTGCAAGTTACCTGCGGCGCTGGGACATCCAGAACGTTGTCACCATCCTGCGCGGGAAAATGCAGAAGATGTCGGCAGGCAAGATCAAGGAGGTTCTGGTCCCGGCCGGCAGGCTTGACCGGGTCGCCCTCGATCGCCTTGTTGCAGAGGAATCGCCGGAACGGGTCGCCGAGGCGCTCAAGGGTGAGCAGTTCTATCCGATCATTGAGAGGGAACTCCCCGGCGCGATAGAGACCGGGTCGTTTGCTCATCTGGAGAACGAGCTCTACAGGGGCTACTATGCACGGCTCATCGCGGACGCGAAAGAGGGTGTTAAAGGCGGGGATATCTTCCTCAAATACATTCAGCTTGAGATCGATATCCGGAACATCCAGAACCTCTTCCGCCTGCGGGCCGGACATATCCACGAGGATATCAGGGAACTGATGATCAGCGGTGGTTCGTTCACGGTGGACGAGTTGCAGCGGCTCTCGGGGATCGAAAATCTGGATGAGTTCATCGACTCCTTGAAGAGATCGGTGAAGATGCTCCCGCTCCTGAACGCGCTTGAAGAGATCCGCGGAAAGACCGCCCTCCACGCCATCGAGGTTGCACTGACCCGGGTCCAGCTTGAGCAGATGGAGCGGATGTCGAAGCGGTATGCGTTCTCGATCCTTCCGGTCATCGTCTACCTGGAGGAGAAGAAGTACGAGGTCGCGAACCTTCGCGCTCTCGCCCGGGGCAAGGAAGCCGGCCTTCCCGGTGAGCGGTTACAGGGCTATCTGGTGATGTAAGCATGGAGATCGCAGTTATCGGTACCGGTGAATTCATCCTTGGTTTCAGGCTCGCGGGCGTCAGAAAGACCTACGCGGCTGAGACCGATGAACGGCTGGTCGAGCACATCAACCAGGTGCTGGGAGATAGGGATGTCGGCATCCTCGTGCTGAAAGGCAGCGATATGGAGCGGATTCCCCAGCGGCTTCGCACTACCCTCGAGAACTCCGTCAAACCGACGGTTATCGCGATCGGTGGAGACGAGGGCGGCCTGTCGATGAGAGAGAGAATCAAGAGATCGGTGGGTGTTGATCTGTGGAAGTAATGGAAAAAGCAAAAGAAGCCAGGACTCAGGGAGTCCTGAAACGAATTTCAGGGCCGGTCGTCACTGCCGTCGGTCTCGACGCACACATGTACGACGTGGTGAAGGTCGGCGATGAGGAGCTGATGGGGGAGGTCATCAAGATCCAGGGTGAGAACATCATCATCCAGGTCTACGAGGATACCGCCGGCATCAGGCCCGGTGAGCCGGTGACGAACACCGGCCTCTCGCTCGCTGTCGAGCTCGGGCCCGGTCTGCTGACCAGTATCTACGACGGGATCCAGCGGCCGCTCGAGGTGCTCATGGACAAGATGGGCAACTTCATCGAGCGCGGCGTCACGGCACCCGGCCTCTCGCACGAGAAGAAGTGGGAGTTCGTGCCCACGGTGAAGAAAGGCGACGAAGTCCGGGCCGGCGACGTCATCGGCACGGTCCAGGAGACGAACATCGTCCATAAGGTCATGATCCCGCCCCGGTCGAAGGGAGGTACGATCAAGAAGATCGCAGCCGGCAGTTTCACGGTCGACGAGACCGTCTGCACCCTTGAAGACGGCACCGAGATCACAATGCTCCAGCGCTGGCCGGTCCGTGTGCCCCGCCCGGTGAAGGAGAAACTGAACCCGGACATCCCGCTGATCACCGGTCAGCGGATCCTGGACGGTCTCTTCCCCATCGCAAAGGGCGGAACGGCGGCCATCCCCGGCCCGTTCGGGAGCGGCAAGACCGTTACCCAGCAGCAGCTTGCAAAGTGGTCGGACGCCGAGATCGTCGTCTACATCGGCTGCGGAGAGCGCGGCAACGAGATGACCGAAGTTCTGACGGAGTTCCCGGAACTTGAGGACCCGAAAACCGGCAAACCGCTCATGGAGCGGACGGTGCTGATCGCGAACACCTCGAACATGCCGGTCGCGGCCCGTGAGGCGTCCGTGTATACGGGCATCACAATCGCCGAGTACTTCCGTGACATGGGCTACGACGTCTCGTTGATGGCCGACTCCACCTCCCGGTGGGCTGAAGCCATGCGTGAGATCTCGAGCCGGCTTGAGGAGATGCCCGGTGAAGAGGGGTATCCTGCGTACCTTGCGGCACGCCTCTCGGAGTTCTATGAGCGTGCGGGCCGTGTCATCTCCTTAAACGGCGAAGGCGGATCCGTCTCCGTCATCGGCGCGGTATCGCCTCCGGGCGGTGACTTCTCTGAACCGGTCACGCAGAACACGCTCCGTATCGTCAAGGTCTTCTGGGCGCTCGACGCGAAGCTCTCGCAGCGCCGGCACTTCCCGGCGATCAACTGGTTGAACTCCTACTCGCTCTACCTCGACGCACTCAACGAGTGGTACGACAAAGAGGTCTCGCCCGAGTGGAACCCGCTCAGGGCCTGGGCGATGGCCATCCTCCAGAAGGAGTCCGAACTCCAGGAGATCGTCCAGCTGGTCGGCTCCGATGCCCTGCCCGATGAGGAGCAGGTCACCATCGAGGTAGCGAGGATGATCCGCGAGATCTTCCTGCAGCAGAACGCCTACGATGCGGTGGATACGTTCTG
>JBAYQF010000033.1:0-10694 GCA_041677325.1 Methanoculleus sp. | reverse complement strand
GGGCACCATGCCCATGGCGAACAGCCGTTTCCGGAGTGCTCCGGAAGCGCGGACGCCGACGACACGGCATCGGCAGGTGATATCGATACGATCGAGGGTGGTTGCCGCTTCACGCGGCGAGATATTTCGATCCGATGTTTCCATGGAACGTACTCTCTTGTTTGGTCGGGATAATCTCACGCCGAAACAATTTCGATTCCGGCAAAGTTTCTCGAAATATGTTAGGAAACCCGGGGAAAATCGAATACCACCGCTGTCAACGAATCAAGCATGAGTTAGGGATCCCTAATAATAATATACTCCGGCAGCGGACATTCCTATACTGTGCGAAATTTGAGCAGAAAAGCAGAAGATTATCTTGAGGCGATCCTCAACATATCTCTTGAGAAAGGCTACGCAAAGACAAAAGATATCGCTGCGGAGCTCTCGGTCAGACCCCCGACGGTCGTCGAGATGGTCAGGAAACTCGATGCGATGGGGCTCGTCACGCACCGCCGGTACGAGGGGGTAACCCTGACACCCGAGGGTCGGAACATTGCCGAAGTCATCAAATATCGGCACGAAACGCTCCAAGCCTTTCTTACGCTCATCAGGGTGCCAGAGGCGACTGCCTCCCGAGATGCCTGTATCATGGAGCATGAACTCTCTCCGAATACCATCGAACAGATCCGTCATTTTGTCGAATTCATCGGCACTGACCCAGGCAATACGGATCTTCTGCACCGATTTGAAGATTTTTGCAGATCAAAACTGGAGCCGGTGAGCCCGGGTTATCGTGGCCGGGAAACCCTGCTGTCTCATGCGGGAGCGGTTGGCGGATCACAACCTTCCGTGGCACCTCCCGGCCGGCGAAAGGGCAGGGACCATTCTCTCCGGTGAGGGGGTGGGGGAGCCGATTACCACATGTGGCCGATAAGCGCCGGTAAGATCGATCAGAGACCTTTCTTCGCTCACACCCCCGGCGCCGCCCATGCCAACATTTCCGCCGCGGCCAGGACGGAGAGCGGCATCTGCCCTGCCACCGCAGACGCCGCCGTCGAGCCGCTCACGATCGAGTGGGCAATCTTCTTCCTCGGCCGAAATCCGGGCGCTACACCGCGCGGCTCATGAGCCGGGGAAACGGCTTAAAAGGCCAGACGGACGAGACCCATCGCCGTCGCCATGACGACGACGATCGCGATCGCCCACCCGACGAGCATACAGAGGAGAGAGACCGTTCGCGGGTACTGGAGAGCCCATGCAACAACAGGCGTTCCGTAAAGGGCAATCCCCGGAATCCATATGACCGGGATGAGCATGAGTGCGCCATATCGTTTCAGGTAGTCGATGCTTCCAGATTTTGCGTCGATCTTCAAGAGAAGTCTCTGGATCATGCGGGAGCGCTCGGCAAAGAGGTCGCAGATCTCAAGGATGCCGATCAGGATAGCAGCGGCCACCGACGTCAGGAGGATGAGGACGACCACCGGGTGCAGCCCGAGTGAGAGGCCGACGATGGCGGCGGCCGCCTGAAGGAGGAAGATCGAACCGATAAGGGCAAAAATTGCCGTAGGAGAGACACCGAAGGCAAATCCAAGGATGAGGGGGATGGTCAGGAGGAAGAGCAAGACGAGCGCGACAGTTCGGACTATGCGGAACAGACAGGTCCCGGAAGGGGATTCGCGCCCGCATGCTTCGGTGGTGGCGACCCGGATCATATTGCATCTTCTGTAGCGCTCCAGGTAGATGAATCTGAGCCTCCGGACGGCGGTGCAAAAAGCCAGGTTTTTATTCCCGGGTGATCTACACCCACGCATATGAGCGAGACGGAAGGTCGCTTCGTAAGGGGGCGATGGATCGTCGATCCCACCCCTGCACCGGAGGAGAAGACGGCACCAGAGAAAGAGCCGATACCAGAGGAAGAGCCGGCATCGGCCGCCCCTACCATCGAGGAGCGGGTGCATGAGACGTCGGAGTTAGTCCGGAGAGCGGTCAGTGATGTGGTGAACACCGGTCAGCACCTGCTTGGGACGCCGGAAGGGCATGAACATATCCAGCAAGCGGCACGAAAGGCCGGCGAAGAACTCGAACGGGCGATCAATTCCTGGACGGAGTCCGCACGGCGGGCTCTGCAGAAGAGATGAGGTAGTCCCGGATACGAGCGATGGTCTCGGAGTTCCTCGGCAGCAGGGTGTGGCAGTAGTGCTCCGGGTTCCGGGCGAGGTATGAGGAGTCTCCCGGAAGAACAACCATCTCAGCGCCGGAGAGGAAGGATTCGGAGTGGGGGACGATGCCGTCGCCGGCATACGTCGTCTGCCAGCTCCCATCCGGGGCGATCTCCCAGGTCCGGCCGTCAAAGACCGGGAAGAATGCCGGTGTCCCGGTAAGGTTTGCACCAAGGATGATCCGGTAGGCGATGTCGTCGCGGGTTCCGGCCGCCCGGAGGGTTGCGATGAGTTTGCTCCGGGGCCGGAACTCCTGGACGATGGTATCTTCGTGGGGGTCATAGTCCTCCGGTACGAAGACGCCCTGGAGGCTCCGGATCACTACAGAGCTCCGTTCGGGGTCATTGAAGAGTTCAGCCATGGCCGAGCCGTTGTTCGGAGGGCCGATCCCGACGAGCATCCGGACCTCTTCTTCCCGCCCGCCGCCGTCGATGACTTCGAGGAGGTAGCGGGCGATGCCGGTTCCCATCGAGTGGCAGACAATATCGACCGGGCCGGCGTAGCCGGTCTCCACCCGCTTTTCGTGGATGTAATCCCGGAGAGCAAGGGCTATCGTCTCTGTCCCGACGTTTTGCAGCGCGGTGTGGTCGAAGTTCCAGAGGGGTATCTTCAGGTCCGAGAGCACCGGGGCGAGGCGGTTCCAGATGCCGGGGTGGCTTCGCCAGCCGTGGACAAGGACGACGGGGGGTTTCGGGTCTGTCGGAACGATATCATGCCTCCCTGTGGTTTGTTCAATATCTGGTGCGCTATGAAGATGTAGATGTCGGCAGGCTGTTGAAACAGCTCCTGAGGCGGGGCGGCATCCCTCGCCCCCCGACGATCAGTCCCGGTACCTCGACCGAACCCTTTCCGGCATTATATCCTCCCGGAAGACCCGTTCGAAGTAGCGATCGGTCATCCCGGCGATGAAGTCCCTCGTGAGTTCGGCCGGCCCGGCGGTGGCGATGTATCGCGGGGATGCCCACGGTGCATTGATGAAATCCTCGTAGACCGCTGAACCCTCACGTTCCTCCTCGATATCCTCCATGGTGCGGTTGAAGAGGTAGCGGTACATAAACCGGATCTTCTCCCGGTTCGCAAGGAGCCGCGGATTTGTGTAGATATGGCGCATGTTGAACTCTTTGAAGGCTGCAACACACGCCGACGCTTTAGCTGAGAGAGCTATGCAGTCGGCATCGTAACTCCCGGCGATGATGTCGCGGATCAGGACGTCGAGTACACGCCGGTTGATCTCCGGGAAGTCCTCTTTCCTTCTCCCAACGATACCGAAGAATGCCATACAGTTCTCCGGGAACCTCTCGAGATCGTCCTCGCCGATGATCTCCACCTCAAGGGCATCCGCAAGATCGCGGCCGAGGTAAGAGATGCTGTCGGCGATCCTCACCACGCATCCCTCGGTCGTGAGAGGGAGAAGGTCGCCACCGCCCTCGATCGCCCGGAGTTTCTCCTCAAACGAGTCCCAGCCGGCCTCGCCCTCGATGGTGAGGCTCTGGTCGTGGACTTCGCCGTTGTGGCAGAGGATCCCGTCAAGCACCTGCAGCGTGAGGTTGCAGTCCTCGACGGTATCGAGGAACCTGACGCTCTGGACGTTGTGCATGAACCCCCCGATCCCGTGCTCGGCACAGAGGCCGTCGAGGATTGCCTCCCCGAGGTGGCCGTAAGGAGCGTGGCCGATATCGTGACCGAGGGCGATCGCCTCGATCAGATCTTCGTTCAGGGCGAGCGCCCGTCCGATCGTCCTTGCGATCTTTGATGCAAGCTGGACGTGGAGGACGCGATGGGTGATGTGATCGTTCTCGACGAGATAGAAGACCTGGGTCTTGTCGATATAACGCGAGTAGGCCTTTGAATGGATGATCCGGTCGGCATCCCGGGAAAACGGCGGCCGGATGACCGGATCTTCGGGTTTATGGCGGGATCTTCGGATGTAGTCGGTGTTCCGGGTCGCCCGGGGCGAGAGGAGGGAGTCGCGGTCGGCCATCATCCGCGCCATCCGGTCGGCGATGCTCTGCGGGATCTCCATGAAGAATCCTCCAAGAAGGTGCTCCACACCGGGAGACCTTCCGGTTAACGGTTATTCGGCAGGGGGAGGGATAGGGCTTTCTGTATCGGGCAAAGTGATTCTGCAGAGGATTATATCCAGAACGTGTCCATTTCCTGTCTGTATCCGGAAGTTATCATCCACAACAGCGTGAGCCTGAATCATGCAGTGCAGGAGTTTGATGTCGATCTGGGCCTGCACTACGGCGCTCTGCTCGCCCTCGAACCGGGAGCGGTGCTCGTGGGCTCGGGCACGGCAAAGCCCGGGATAGAAGAGTTCCACGACATTACCCGGCCCGAGACGGAGACCGACCGGCACCGGCCTGGGGTCTGGCCGCGGCGATCCGCGCCCCATCTGCGTCATCGTCGACGGCAAGGGCGTGTTCAAGGGTCTGCTCCACTTCTACCGCACCATGGAGCACACGAAGGATGTCGTCATCCTCGTCTCGGAGGCGACGCCGGAGGATTACCTCGACTACCTCCGCGAGCGGGAGTACCCGTTCATCCGGTGCGGCAAGAGCCGGGTTGACCTTAAGGAGGCTCTCCAGGAACTCGGGGAACGGTTCGGGGTCGCAAAGATGGTCTCGGACTCCGGCCCGGACTTGAACGACGTCCTGGTCCAGGAGGGGCTTGTCGATACGATCAGCTTGATCGTCTACCCGGTCATCGCCGGCGAAAGAGAGAAGAGACTCTTCGGCCGGGCCGGGGAGGGGTGGTGCTCGAACTCCAGACGGCCGTGTCGATGGGGGCGGGGGAGGGTGCATCTGGTGTACGCAGTGAAGAAGTGAGGGGAAGTCTTCGGGTCGTCACTCCACAGGGAACGCGATCGTGGTGCTGATCGCGTTCTTGGCCCTGCTTGTATCCCGTCGGCTACATGATCGAGGTGCATCATCCTGATGAGGTTGGGAGATTCATCACTTAGCCCCATTACACCTTCCGGGTCTCGGAGATCCTGGCAGAAGGGGGAACCGCCCTCCCGGGTTGGTGGGTGGATCACAGCGATGGACCGGGGCGGAGCGTCAGCCCTTGACCGCGGGCTCCTTCGGCTCCTTACACACGATCGGGCGCTGGAGAAGATCGACGCCCTCACTGAGCAGGTGAGTCGGCTTACGGCACTGGTGGAAGAGAAGAATGGCGGATAACCACTGTTTCCATTGCAGCGATCATTTGAGAAAGGCAGATAGTTCGAGTTAAGCTGCGAGAGGAGTCCGACAAAGGGCCTATACCGTGAGGAGGATGCACTCACAGTATTACTGAGCGCGCACCCGAAAGTCAATGGCATATGCCTAACAATTCATGTATGATACACTTTCACACCGCGCACATGAAAAGGCTAAATATTCTAGGGTTCTTCATTGAGTATACATCCATATTCATAAATATCCAATGTACAGATGAGTGTATTAATATCGAACCCAGAGAGCTGCGTGAGGGGTATGACGAATGGTCGGATCGAGAGAAATTAGTATTAACATTGCTTCACACAGTGAAGAGCACCCCAAGATATCAGTTAATGCTCTTATCAGCAATTTTCAGGCGATCCAGAATTTAATGTATGTCATATGTGATCACCTAGAGGGGCATAAACCAAGAGCTGCAGGTGACTTCCCCAAGACTGTGAAGGACAATTGCGAGCTGGAAATATCTGAACTTAAGCAGGGCAGTGTCGACGCTACTGTGAGGCTTTCGCACAATCAGTATGGACTTCCAGGTGCTGGAGGCACATTCGGGGAGCGTGCGATCTCCATTGCTGGCACCATAATAGATATCGCTTCGAGTCAAGACGAGATCTACCCTAAGGTGCTCAGTATATTAAATAACGATGAAGATAGAGCGGTTAAATCTATTGAGGTCGTGGATAACCTCTGGCCGGAGCAAGATTCAATATATGATGTCAATATCGGGTTTGGATCTGCGGAGAAAGTAAAGTTAGACCCACAGAGAAAACCCATAATCAAGAATGCCATAATTAAGTCCCCAAAACCAATTAAGAAAACTGTCACGGGCCGTTTAGTAGAGTTAAGCGTAGATAAAAAGCGCCAATTTATCATTGATACGCCTGAAGGTAAGTACACCTGTAAATATCCTCCAGAGCTCGAAGGAATTGTGATAAAAAGAATTAAACAGCTTGTTAGTGTAAGTGGCTCAACTGAGGAAGGTCAACGAACAATTAATATTGCGAACGAAAAAGAATTCAAACCATTAAAAAATCTCCCTCTAACTCACATTCGATTTGATGAATCACATGTTCTATCTCTTCGAGTTCCTATCAACCTTGAAGTTGAGTTTGAAAATGACGAATATATCCTTTATAATGATGATTTCAGCCTCCTGGTTACATGCAATGACCTAAAAGATGGTGTAGATAGGATAAACGGAGAATTCAAGTTGCTATGGTTCGATTATGTTGAAGAGGATGTTAGCAAATTGACTGAAGGAGGAGTTCAGTTCCGCGAAAAACTGCTATCACTACCAGCTGAGGGGATATAATTGGGAACCCGGAAAAACCGCAACATCCAAAATGCGTTGATAAGAAAAGGTTTCCAACAACATAACTCAAAAGACATTAAATTAACCCTCTACCATAACGGTAAAAGGACTCGTATAGTCACTTGGGTGAGTCACGGAACCAAAGAGATCAGTGATAAACTAACTGGGATAATGGCAAAACAGCTAAAAATCGAGAAAAATGAGTTTGAGAACCTTGTTGACTGTACCTTATCAGAGCAAGGCCTGATCGACCTGTATAATAAACGAGAGATCCAATTCTAAAACTCGATCCAAACTATTTCTATAGCCCAATGTAGGTGCAACAATCCATAACCCAAAAACCACGTCAGTCCCAGCTCATCCACTGGCACGCGACGCAGGCCCAACCGATAGGTAGCCACTCCCTCTTCTCTCCCGATGACCGTACGTACACCCGGTTTGTAATCTCTCCACAGTGGACGCACCGGGGACGTGTCTCTTTCTTCCCCGTCAATGTATACCATCCTCTCAACATGGGGATGTATACATCTTCTTCAGAACGAAAGTGCAGGAAAGGGCGTGAAACAAGTGAACAAATTACGGCTTTGAACCTTGGATGAAAAAGAGCCGCTGGGGGGACTTGAACCCCCGACCTGCTGATTACGAATCAGCCGCTATACCGCTAAGCCACAGCGGCGACTGCCTTATAATATTGTACGTCCGGAATTAAAAAGGTATCACCTGCCGGGGTCCTGCTTACCCGACCTCGTTCAGGAATAACCCCGGATGGTGACGTTGCTCTCCTGCTCTACGGCGGCCTCCGGGGAGGTTATCCGACCGAACTTCTGCTCGTAGTCGGCGACACTCTTCGCAAGCACCTCCACCAGGTTCTTCGCATGCCGGGGGCTGATCGAGACGACTGCCTTCCCCCGCGCCTGGTTCATGCCGGGGATCTCGTGCAGGAAGAGGAACGTGAACTCGTCCTCCTTGTAAGCGATCTGGATGCGGTTGGAGTAGACCGGGTCGAGATTGCCGGGGATGTTGACCGATATCTCGCGATTAGCCATACCCATCTTCTGGGGTGCGCTCCAGCATAAGGGTTGGTCTTGGCTCGCCGGGCGCCGGTGCGGAGCGTAACCCGATAAATAGCGAGAGAACATACCTCATCTCAAACGGAGCCCCCTTGCATGGCCGACTACATCCCGGTATCCGGCGTCATCGCCTGCCACATCTGCCCCCGGCGCTACTACTTCGAGCGCTCGGACGAGCACCCGGAGTCGCCGCGTTACGCCGTCTGCAAACAGGTCTCCACACACCTCGGGGAACTCCTGGAAGAGAAGGAGATCTGGCGGGAGATACTCCATATCCTCCCCGATGCAGATGAGGGTATCCAGGAGCTCTTCGATGAGTGCATCAGCGCCTGTAGCGAAACCGCCTGGCAGCGGCCCGTCCAGACCGACCTCGCCGTCGAGTCCGACACCCTCGGCATCCGGGGAAGGGTCGATAAGATCTTCGAAGACGGCTCGTTTGCCATCGTCCGGTCGAGCACCGCGCCGAAGGCAGGGGCCTACGGCACCGACCGGCTCCGGATCGCCTGCTACGCAGCCTGCATCAAAGAGACCCTCGGCCACCCCGTCGCCGGCGGCTACGTTGAGTACATCGCAAGCGGCATCTGTCGGTACGTCGAGCCCCAGCCGCGCGATCGGCGGGAGATGATCAGGGCTATCCGGGCGGCTAAACGGGTGGTCGCAGGCGATCTCCCGCCCCGCCCACTCCGGGCCCCCTGCGAGGGATGTCCGCACTTCGAGCGGTGCACCGCCGGACCTCGACGGCTCTCGGATCTCTTTTAAACGCTCTCAAGCAGCGTCTTCGAGACAATATACTCGCCTTTCGCCTCACGGGTCGTCCCGACGATCAGCCACAGTTCATCGCCGTGCTCCTCCATGACACCCTTCGCCTCGATGACCTCGCCTGCAAGCGCCTGGCCTGAGTAGGTATGGGTGAAAGAGAGCACCCGGGAGACCTCGTCGTGATCCACGGCGTAGACCGCCGGGTTGTCGAAGGAAAGCGACGCATCGGTGACCGTCGCCTCGATCTTCGCCCGGCCGAGCACCGTCCCCTTGCCGGGCGGAATCGCATTCAGGTTATCGTAGTCGCGGGTGTAGAGGAGGTCGAAGTAGGTTCCCTCGAACTCACCCCGGTTCCATTTCCGCTGCTCGTGCTGGACGAAAGCATCAAACGATATCTCGGGCGCCCTCTTGTCGTAGACTTTCCGCCACATCGCGGTGCTCATCGGGGGGATCAGCCCACGCCCTATGAGGGCACGGAGGCGACGCTGCGCGACAAACCAGACATCGCCGTAGACTACCAGATCGATGTCCGAGGCATCGTTCTCGAGGCCGCAGAGGAGCGAGCCCGTACATCCGTACGAACCGGCAGGAAGGGAGAGATGGGAGATAAGGCGCGCCACCCTGGCGTTCCGGGCTATCACATCGGCGATCTCCCCTTCAGGCTTGTAGACCTGCACCACGTCGCAGTGGGGAACCCGGTGGACATTATCCAGGTACTCCGGTTTGTGCTCCCGGACCCAGTCGAAAGACTCGGCAAAATCGTATTTCTTATACCGCCGTCCGACGGGACTCGTCCGCTCCCCGGTCGCGTCGGGGACGTAGCGGAGAATGCACCCGATCCGCTCGGCGTTGTCGTAGTTCGAGACCGCGTAGATGCACCCGTCGCGGTCCTCGATGAAGTCACGGAGTCGTATTGATCGCATGAATCACCCTGAAGTCTCCAGAAACGCCCCCACCGCCTCCCATTCCGCACCCCTGCGAAGGATACGCCGGGCAGTGAGGTCCACCACCGTGCTCGGCGTCCCGGGAAGATCCCCCCCATCGACCAGGTAGTCGTGGGGAACAGAGACCTCCTCGGGGCGGGTCGGCGGGATGTCGTCTGAGATGTTCGCGCTGGTGGATGTGATAGGCGCATCGAACCGCGATATGATGGCAAGGGCGATCTCGTGGTCGGGCCACCGGATCCCGATGAGGCCGGTCCCGCCCGTCAGCACCGCCGGGAGGCATGACTTCGCCGGGAGGAGAACCGTCACCGGGCCGGGCAGAAACCGCTCGATGAACGCCCGGGAGAGATCATCCACCACCGCGACGGCGTCGAGCATCTCCATATCCGAGACCGCGACCGATATCGGTTTACCCACCGGCCGGTTCTTGGCCTCGTAGACCCGCATCACCGCATCCTCTGAGAGGGCGTCCGCCCCGAGGCCGTAGACCGTCTCAGTGGGGTAGACGATGAGCCCGTCGTGCGAGAGCACCCGGACGGCCATGTCGATCGGGTCCATCAGAACTCACGCCCCCGCACACGGTTGATATCGAAGACGGCCTTGCCGCTGACGTGCATCACGGCAAAGACCCCCGCCTGGATCGGATCGGTCACGACCAGATCGGCGTGTTCAGGAACGCTCCCGGCCATCTTGAGGGCGATCACCGGGATGCCCGCCGCCTTGACCCGGTCGACCGCTCGCGAGACCTCGCCGCCCATCAGCGATCCGGCGAGCACCAGGATCGATGCCCGGGGAAGCCGCGCCACCGCATCGACAGCGAGTGCGAGATTCTGCTCCCCGACGAGCGGGATCGTATCGACGGAGATCCGCTCGCCGCGGATGTTGTGCCGGTCCGCCTCGTTCACCGCACCCATCGCCACCTGCGCCACCTGCGCGCCGCCGCCGATGATGATCACCCTCGAGCCGAATATCCGCGAGAACGGCGGGTAGGTGGTGACGTCGACGACGGAAGGCACCCGGGAGAGATCGGCGATGAGCTCGGGGTGGTTCCCGCATTCCTGGAACTCGAAGTAGAGGTAGGCCTTCCCGATGTTCAGGCCCGAGGTGATGATCGACTGCTGGATCATCTGGATGTTGGCCTGGTAATCCGCCATCACCGTGGCCACATCGCGCAACACGCCGGCCCTGTT
>JBAYQF010000032.1:0-10703 GCA_041677325.1 Methanoculleus sp. | reverse complement strand
GCGGAGTATCGCGATGCAAACGCCTCTGCACTCTTCTGGGCCCGGCTCCAGACCCGGATCTCATCGATCTCAAGCGCGGTAGCCGTTGCCTCGACCTGCGCTTCCGCCTGCCGTCCCGCCCCCACGAGGCCGAGAGTGACGGGTTTACGAGGTACAAGATATTTCGCCGCTATAGCACCTCCCGCTCCGGTGCGTAGCGCGGTAAGTTCGGTGGCGTTGATGATCGCCGTCGGGATACCGGTCTTCACATCGAGGATGATGGTGAGTGCCATGACGGTGGGAAGTCCTCTCATTCGATTGTTCGGGTGGACGTTGACGATCTTTACCCCGGCAATATTCTGGGCCGGGAGGTATGCCGGCATCGTCCGGAAATCACCGTTCTCGATGAGCGCCACATAGACCTTCGACGGCATCTGGACGCCGCCTCTCCCGTGCTCGGCAAAGGCCGCCTCAATCGCCGGGTTCACCTCGGCATAGGATGGGTATCCGGTATGAACCGGGTAGTACTTCATGGAACGATCACCACGCGAGACGGGGGTTCCCGGCCGGGTTGCCCCGGTATCCTCCTCGATTGGATGGAAGGTTGCATAGGACCACTCCGGCGGGCGGAGTTATCAACTGTTTGGTGCGGGTAGCCCTGTGCCCTGCAACACGACAAAATTGAATGCGCACGAGACCCGCCGTAACCAGGACTCGTGCGCACCGCCGGAATGGTTCACCCGGGGGAGCGGGGTGTACTGCCCCTTCGCTCACCCCGGGTTCTTCTGTATCCCTCGTATCGAGAGCCGGATCAAACCCAGGTTGGCGTCAGACTTTGCAAGAATGCAGAGGGAGAGATCATCGTAGGGCGCGATGATGAGTTTCCCTGTTGGTGTCTCAAGGATTATCTGGGATAGATCGCCCATCGCCATATCGCCGGTGATGCGGGTGCCGGCACGGAGCAGGTCCTCAGCGACCGCGGCCACCTGCTCGAAGTCGGCAGAACCGTGTGACTGAAGGGCAAACCCCTCGTGGAAGACCGAGACGGCAATGACGCCTGGTTGCCGTGCAATCTGGCTGAGGGAGTCTGTACTTACCGATCCTATCGTGGAGGACGATTTTGCACCACCTTCGGTGATCAGGCATCCACTCTCCGCAGATGCCTCCCTGGCCACCTCGGTCTCCCCGGAGGTGTAGGCGATCAGTTCGGAATCAAGCGACGGCCGATCAAGCAGATACCTGTAAGCTTCATCTCCGCTGAGCAGCAAACCTTTGCTGCTGTTCTCGAATGCGGCTGCATACGGTTTCCCGCCCTGAACCAGGACAAAACCGGTTCCTCCGGGTTCGCTGATGCGCACCGCTCCGGTGAAGTGGGGGCTGATTGATGCAAGGGCGGAGAGCTGCCCCTGCAGTCGTCCAAGTGAGATGCCGTCGGGTAGCATCGTCTCACAGTGCAGCAGTTATCCGGTCCCTGTTCTTCTTCAGCTCGTAGCGGATTCTCCCGACATTAACGTTCGCATTCGCTACGATCGCGATCAGCTCGTCTTCTGAAAGCGGGGAGAGCAGGATCGGCCCGTTCTCCAGTTCGATGAGCATCTGGCTCATCTCACCCTTCCCGAGTTCGTCGCTCATGGCCTCAGATGTACCCATGCCTGTCGACGCCATGGCGCCCAGTGCCTCGACATCCACATCCCCGGCAACGACACTCTCGATCACAAAGCCGTCCCGTCCCGCCACGACTGCGGCGGTAACCCCATCCAGTCTCAGGAATTCTCCCAGGATCTGTTTTAACATATCTTATCTCCTCCCGTTCTCCGAACACACTCGATATTGAGGGGCATCCTCCCGATCGCGTGCGTTGCGCACGAGATACAGGGATCGTACGCCCTGATGATCATCTCGATGCGGTTTGCTGCTCCCTCGGTCAACGTTCCGTTCTCCACCACCCGTCGCGCCATATCCTCCACACCACGGTCCATCCCGTAATTGTTCTGGCAGGTCGCCACGATCAGGTTGCACCGTTCGATGATGCCGTTCTCATCGACGGTGTAGTCGTGGATCAGGGTGCCCCGGGGCGCCTCGATGATCCCGACGCCCCGGCGGTTCACGACCGCCCCCACCGGCGCACGGATGTTGGTGCCGGTGATGCCCGGGTCTGAGAGCAGCTGGACGGCACGCTCACATGAGCTGAGGAACTCGATGTAGCGTGCCAGATGGTAAGCAAGCGTGGCCTGGGCAACAGTGCCAAACCGCTCGCGATACTCTGCGAGAGCAGCATCGGCGTGTTCTGTTCCCATCTTTTCCACGATGTTGAGTCGGGCAAGCGGCCCGACCCGGTAGTAATCCCCGCCCTTGAACCGGGCGAACTTCAGGTACGACCAGTCTTCAGAGTACTCTTCGATGAAGTTCGTGTACTCCTGGCCTGAGAACGAACCCATCCTGCCCCCATCGGCCTTGAGCATCGCAACAGGCCCATCACAGATCGTATGGAGACCGTGTTTGGTCATACCCATAAATCCGGTTGTTACCGCTCCGATGCTGGTATCAACGCCGTCAAGGAGGCTGCGAGCGATATCCCACCCCCCACGCGCGATCTCGAGCGCCTCATTTGCCATGACCAGCAGCTCGGCCTTTTTCCCTTCCGTGAGCGGCGTCGACATCCCTCCGGGGATCGCGTTTACCGGGTGGATAGGTTTGCCGCCGACCGCTTCCGTCAGGCGCTGGCCGAACTTCCGGACCGTTATCGCCTTCTTCGCAAGGTCGGGCGAGTGGCGGGCAAGCCCGATGACGTTCCTCGTCTCCGGCGGGCTATCATAGCCAAGGATGAAGTCCGGGGCCGCGAGCATGAAGAAATGGAGTGCGTGGGAATGGATGAACTGGCCGATGCCGAGGAGTTCACGGAGTTTCTTCCCGGTCTCGGGCGGTTCGACGCCGAATATGAGGTCGGTCGCTTTTGCTGCAGCAAGGTGATGGGCAGCGGGGCATATCCCGCAGATCCGGGGTGTGATTCGTGGCGCTTCCTCGATCGAGGCGCCGACAAGAAACTTCTCAAACCCCCTCAGCTCAACGACCTGAAAGTGCGCCGAGTCGACTTCCCCTTTGTCGTTGAGGTAGATCCGGACGCCTGCATGCCCTTCGATCCGGGTCACCGGACTGATCGTGATCTCTTTCATTTGCTCCTCTCCTTCACCAGATCTCGGATCTTTGAACTCTCTTTATCCTCCATGATCAGACTCCCGATGGTGAAGGCGTACATCGTGTGAGCGACATCATAGAGCTCCTTCTCCACCTCTTTCTGCGGTTTATCGGTGAGATCCGAGATCCTTCTGGCCATCATGTTGTAGATGTCCCGGCAGGGTTCACGGAGGATGTCGAGCGAGGGGCCGTTGCACCCGTGGCATGGGATGTTGTTCTTCGGG
Source organism: Methanoculleus sp. (assembly GCA_041677325.1). Lineage (GTDB taxonomy): Archaea > Halobacteriota > Methanomicrobia > Methanomicrobiales > Methanoculleaceae > Methanoculleus. The sequence goes on along the minus strand of JBAYQF010000032.1, from coordinate 7,305 downwards.
CAGGTTGCTCCACACCTGCCAAAGGTGACGCTCCCGAGGCAGAGGTAGCCCTGTCCGAGCAGACAGTGTTCGCGGTCGGGAATGCCTTCATGCCGGCGCTTGAGCGTCCAGTTCTCGACCAGCCCCATCTTCCTGTCACACTCCGAACAGACGGACTTGCGTGAGAGTTCGAGGGTGTCTCCCGCGATCATTGCCGGGATGATCTCTCTCAGGAAAGCTTCTTTTGGCGGACAGCCCGTGACATAGTAGTCGATCTTCGTGAGGTCGCCCACTGAAAATGCCCGGTAGAGGAACGGCGGCACATCCGTCGGGATAACCCCGTTGGGTTTTGTGGTCTCCGTCTCTTGGTAGACATAGGAGAAGAGGTCCTCGTTCGAGCTCAGCATCGAGAGCCCGGATACACCTCCATAACAGGCACAGGTTCCGAGCGCGACAAGCACCTTCGACCGTCTCCGGATCATCTCGAGGCGCTCGCGGTTCTCCTCGTTCCGGACGGCTCCGGTCACGAACGCGATGTCTATGCCTTCAGGAGGTTCCTTGACGTCCATGATCACCGGGGAATAGACGATATCTGCCTTCTCGACGACGTCGAGCAGCATCTCATGGAGGTCAAGCACCGCTATCGTGCATCCTGAACATCCTGCCAGTTCTTCAATAGCAATCTTCATCGTCCCCGCCTCATTTCAGAACCAGTTTCTTCAAGCAGGCGTTCGGGCCGGTGTGAACGATCTCCAGCTTGGCTTTCCTGCCGGTGATCTCCTCGATCGCACCGACGACGTAGCCGAAGAGTGTCTGGCAGAGCGGACCGCCCTGGTCGAGACCGTTGCGCCGGAGCGTCTGGCGAACGATGCAGTCGTGGAAGACGAGGTAGATGAACGTCTCGCCGTTCTCCTCGATGATGAACGTCTCCTTATCTTCAGGTTTCCAGACCTCGAACGAGTACTGGCCCCGAAGCAGGTTGGAGAGTTCATGGAGCGCTCCTTCCACATCTTCGCGTTTCTGGAAGTACTTGGCGACCTCGTGACCGAACTTCTTCCCGGCACGGTAGGTGACTGCGTTTGCCCCGCGGCCGGCGATCTCCTCAAGCGACCTTATGACAAGGCCGTTGAGTTTCATCACGCCGTGGAGCGTCTGTTCCAGGTCTTTTGCTTTGGGCGAACAGTCAAGAGGAATATCCTCAGATCGATAGACAAGATCAGAATGGAAAGCTTCGTGCATCTCATCGATATATCCAGCGCTCAATCAGATCACCTTCCTGATCATCTCGCAGACCTTGATGTCGATGTAGTGCCTCTTTGCCGGGTAGATTCCCCGATGCTCAAGTGCCTGGGCCGGACAGATCTCGTGACAGGAGAGACATCCCATACAATTGTTCGGCCTGACCGCGACACTCACATTATCCCGGAGCTCATACACATGCATCGGGCAATCTTTGACACAAAGACCGCACCCGACGCACGCGTCCTTATCCACATGTATCTCCATTGTGAGCCTCAAGGAATGATTGATACTCCCTGCTATTAAAAGTATATAGTTTGTTCGCTAAAACACCCTATCTCATAGAAGAAAGTTCTGGATTTTGTGCATTTCCTTCCTGATTTTGGGTTGTATGGCGTGTTTCAGGAGGTATCAGAAAATGGTTGTTCCGCGGTACAGGCGATAGCGGCTGACCAGGAGAGGTACCATGTATCCGGTCGCACCTCTCCCGGTCGTACGCCGGGACGCCCGGCAAAAAGGATGAGGTTTTGAGAGCACGGTGATGAGCACGACGGGATCTGCCGGCCCCCTCACGATTTCGTCCGGAAGAGTGCCCGGGCAAGCCGATCGACAAAACCCTCTTTAGACGGTTCTGTCTCTTCTTCAGTATATTCGATGCCGGCCACGTCGGCGGAGAGGCGTTTGAAGGCACGAGATGCACTGGATGTCGGATACTTCACCACGATCGGTGATCTCCCGGCCGACGCGCGCCGGACATTCGGATCCTCGGGTATGATCCCGAGTATCCGGACTCCCAGGAGTTTCTCCATCTGTGCGGTATTGAAGTCGTTTCCGGTGTTTGTGACCCGGTTGATGATCGCCCCTTCGATGTGTCCGCCGACGGTCTCGGTCAGGATCTTTGTCTTCAAGGAGTCGACGATCGAGGAAATTTCCGGATTTACGATGAGGATCACCCCATCAGCAATCGTAAGCGGGATGACGCCGTCTTTGCTGATCCCCGCCGGAGCATCCAGGAGCAGGATGTCGAACTCGCTCACAAGGTCGGTCATGATGTCCTTGAGGCGATCGGGGTTTGACTGCTGGAAACCCTGAAGAGAGAGGCCGCACGGGATCACCTTCACGCCGAACGGCCCGTCGTAAATGGCATCCCGGACACGTGCTTTGCCCGCCAGCACCTCGTGCAGAGTCACCGGCAGGTTTTCAAGCCCAAGGATGAGTCCGAGATTCGCCATTCCGACATCGACATCCAGAATGCATGTCTTCTTTCCGAACTGGGCAAGCATCGGACCCAGGTTTGCTGTGACTGTTGTTTTTCCGGTGCCTCCTTTTCCGGACGCAATCGTGTATACTTTTACCATGTAATCACTTGCCGTCTTGTTCTTCCCGGTCTCATACCCAGTGCTGCAGGGTTTCCCGGATATCCTGTTCGAGAGCGCTCATCAGTTCGCTGGAGAGATGCTCGGAGGGGTGGGCTATGCCGACTACCGTCTCTCCGCGGTAGGAGATGCCGAGGAGTTCCGTTCCTCCTTCCTCGTGCCGTTTTCCCTGCGAGTAAAGGTGGCTGTATCGTGCTGCCTCATTCTCGCTCCCCGGTTTCGTCGAACCGATCAGGAGGCCGTCTGCGGTCGCCAGTGTCAGGGATAAAAGGCTGTATTTTTCGCTAATTGCACCAAGCGTCTCCTCAAGACTCCCCATCTCCCCCGGTTTGATGGCCTTGAGAGGGGGTGGGGAGGCCGGTACAGCGGGTTTTGGACCCGGCGTTGTCTCCGGCGCTGCCGGACCACCCTGCTTTTTGATACTACGGGTGATCTCTGCAAGATAATACGTAATACCGGCAAAACCCGCTACCACTATTATCGTGAGGAGGATGAGAAAAAACTGGATAATACCTGTCGAATCCATTCCGTTACCAGCTCCTGAGTTAGATATCTTTGTCCTTGATGAGGTGGTCGAGATGAATCTTTTTGAGGATATCCTTACAGTTTACCTTGAAACTGCCGACAAGCTGCTCAACATCCATCTCTTCCATGTTCTGGACGAGCGCGTTGAACTCGTCCTCTCCCGACTGTGATGTCCTGGTTGTCTTCTGTGCTGATTTCACTCCCGGCATGGGGATGCGGTGCACCTCCGCGGCCGACTTTGGACGTTGTCTGGATGAGGGGGATGCATCGGTTCCCTTAGATCCCCTGGATGCTGTGGGCGGCGCTTCCACCGGAACACTTCTTCCTGCCGGTGTCCGGCCGGATCTTCCCGGTTTTTCTATCATAAACGGGGAATTGAACTCCAGGGCGAGCTGCACCTGTTCGGGCGTCAGAAGGTTCTGCTCTACCGCTACATCGTCTATCTCCCCTTCTAACACCGCATCCAGTGCATGCTGCCCTCCCATGCTCCCGTAGCTGGCAAGCACAATCTGACCGTCTTTCAACACCAGGGTGGCACTCTCGCTTCCCAGAACAATCGTGCATATCCCCGTGAACCGCTCTGAGATTGCCTCATCCATCAGGGCACGGGGCGTTGTAGATTTGATCAGGCGATGGAACCGACCGCGTGGCAGTTGCATTCAGTCAGCTTTAGTTCCGTAGTATAAGATAAATCTTCTTATTCATATCCTTCGTGAAGGGACTTATTCCATGATAGTTCGCGGAGTATGGTGCCGTTCATCTGCGTTCACGCCCTGAGTTCACCCATCCACTCCTGAAGAATAGTGAGGATCCTCTGTTCGGCGATCCGGATCCCTTCCTCCACCCCGGGATCGATGTCCCGGCTGAACTCCTGGATCTCGCCTACTTCAATCCCGACCGTCACGATCTCATCGGCGTACCCGAAATCCCGGGCAATCGTCACTACCTCGCCGATCCCGATATCATGGAGCGTATATGCCGGAAGGTCCCACGACGGCGGAACCTCAAACGTAAGGACCTCCCCCGGACGACTGCCGATGCCCACCATCGCATCGACGATCACCACCTTCTCATACCCTTCCATCAGAGGGATCAGGCCAAACCCGCCAGTACCGCCGTCGATTGCATCGACTCCGGAGAACCTCCCTTCAAATCTCTGCATCACCGCGATCCCTACCCCGTCATTTCCCATGAAGGGGTTTCCGCACCCGATGATGCAGACCGGGCTCTTCTGCATGGTATCTCCCTATTGGTTATATCCGCCAAGGTACAAAATGGTACTGTAAACCCTCTGGCCGTGAACTGCTGTTCCGGAAGCGGGACGTGAGGCGCATGATCCACATCGTACCAAAACCGACCGATACGCCGGACGATAACTCGACCGGCGCCGTTATGCGGGAGCTGGAGAAAGCCGGCACTCGATACGAGGTACTGGACCTCGATACCATCGATCCCCTTGATTCCGGGCTGGAAGATGAGGTGATATGGGCCTGCGGTATCCGGCAGGACGGTCACCAGTTCGAGACCCTGAACGTGCTCTCGCTCCATAACCGCATCGTCAATACGCCCGAGAGCATCGTTACCTGCGCATCCAAAGTGATGACGACAGCGCTCCTCATCGCAAACGGTGTGAGAACGCCGGACACGGCCTACGTGAAGTCTGAGGAGATGGCGCAGAAATTTCTTCAGCGGCACGGGAAGATCGTCTATAAGCCGCTCTACGGGTATGATGGAAACGGCATCCGGCTCGTGACGGAGCCCGGGGAACTCGGGCCGGGGCCCTGGTATCTCCAGGAGTACGTGAAGAACGACCGGGACTTCCGTATATTTGTCCTCGACGGCGAGGCTGTCGGTGCAATAACCCGGGTTTCTGACTCCCTGACCCACAACATCCACCAGGGTGGGATCGGAACGCCGGTCGTGATCGACGACGAGATGCGCGCCGTCGCCGAGGCCGCAGCAGCGGCGATAGGGATCGACTACTGCGGTGTCGATCTCCTCCGTGACCCGGAAGGCTACACGGTCCTTGAGGTGAACGGGACGCCGAACTGGCATTGTATGGCGGCACCCATCCCGGTGCTGCTCGCCCGATATCTCATCGAGTGCGAGCGCGAGATGCGTGCCTGAAGGAGTGAAAATCTCTGGTCCCGCACCGCATCATCGATACGGTGCGCCGGGCATGAAACCTTTACTGGAGATACTCTATCTCCTTTAACGTCTTCTCTGCGAGTTCTTTCATCCTGGCTGAGATCCGGCCGGACGACGAGAATTCCACGTCCTTCATGGCGTTCGCAAGTTCCGTGCCGAGCACGAATATCGCATACTTATGTTCCATCTTGCTCTTATGCACCTGAGAAGGATCTATCTTTAGCGCGTAATACTGCGAGAATTTCAACTCCGAATTCTGTAACTCAAAAAAGTCTTTAATCTCAGTAAGAATCCCGTGTAAGGCTATGAGCTCTTCCTTGTGCATATTCACTCCCAGGAATAAAAATGGTGGATATAATTATATATATATTTGCACCCGGGATAACCGTTATCCTATCTTTATGAGCCTGATCGAGAGCGGACGCTTTATGATCCCTTTGAAATCCCGGGCAGCCACGAACTCGAGATCCCTTCCTCCAATCTGGTCAAGGAGTTTCTGGTCGATGATACGGTCGACGACAAGCCCTTCGACATCGCCATCCAGGTTCTGGAGAGCGCCTTCGATGTCGGTGGCGTTCGATTCCAGGAGAACGGTGTAATCGGGAGAGAGGAATCGCGCGATCTTTCTATCCCGGACATCGGCCATGTGCTCCCCGAGTGTCGTGGGGGACTTTGAGGGCCATTCATTGCGTGGTACCCGGGTACCCTCGCCTGCGCCGGCCGGAGCCTGTGCCTCATCACGGACCGTATGTGCCGGCAACCGTTCAGGCCTCCCCTCCCCGGGAGTCTGGTCGATGATCCCCACTGCCGGCACCTTGTTTCGGAGCGCCTTGACGATCTCTTTGCGGCTCATCTCCTCGACGCTCTTGCCCCGGGGGCTGTAGGCCACAAAATCGATCTCGGCGACCTGGAGGAGTTCGCGGAGGATCAGTTCGCCGCCGCGGTCACCGTCGAGTAGTGTCGTCGCGGTCTTCTGCGAGCAGAGTTCGGTGATGATGCGCGGGACGTTGGTTCCTTCGACCGCAACGGCATTCTTGATCCCGTACCGGAGCAGGTTGATGACGTCGGCCCGCCCTTCGACGATGATGATGGCATCGGAGTCCACGACATTCGGCCCCGCATGAACCCGCTCGTCGCCGAGATACTCGAGTTTCTCGATCCTGATCGTCTCCCTGACCTCATCGAGCAGATCGTCGCTGTTGATGGCACCTTCGTCGAACTCTTCGAGGAGGAGTTCTTTGGCGCGTTCGATGATCTTGCGCCGCTTGGTCACCCGGATGTCCTCGATGCGGTCGACCGTCACGTGCGCCGTGCACGGCCCGACCCGGTCGATCGTCTCAAGCGACGAGGCGAGAAGTGCGGTCTCCGCCCGGTCGAGCGAGGACGATATGAGTATCTCACCCTTGGTTTCCCCGCGTTTCGTGGTGATCTGGACATCGATCCGGCCGACGCGGCCGGTTCTCTGCAAATCACGCAGGTCGAGGTCCTCGCCGAGCAGCCCCTCGGTCTGGCCGAAGATGGCGCCCACTACATCGGGTTTGTCGACCACCCCCTCGATCTGCAGAGTAAAGTGAATGAGATACTTCGTGGTATCTGGTGAATACATGGAGTCATGCCTCCTTCTGTATGGATAAGTCTGAGTACCGTACCTGCACAGGGTTTGATCTGCGCGGACGCACGGGTTAATTATATATCTAGGGTGCAATTACTTAAATCAGATGGCAGAACCGGCATAAGATTTTTTAAAGGATAACCCTAAAGGAATGCTGTTTTAAGATAGTATTTTACTATATCGCTCTGCATCGGACTTTTACGGCAAAAACCGCCCCGTTTCGGACGTCCCGCTCCCTTCGCCCGCACCGGATCAGGTTCCGGCAGCGCACAGGCGCGCGAGAGCATGGGATCTCGATACACCGGTGATCGCCACAGTCTTTTGGGAAGATGTGTGCCCGGTGATGATCTCCACGCCGGTGCGTGGCACTCCGAATGTCTCCGCGAGGAGATCACTGATAGCACGGTTTGCCTTACCACCGACGGC